>NZ_JAVJQN010000148.1:0-93548 GCF_040218245.1 Coleofasciculus sp. E1-EBD-02
CGATCGCATCATCTAATCCAGCGAATTCTGCCATCGATATAGAACCACCAGCACAGAGATTAAGGATTTGCGATCGCAGTTTTTCGGGGTAGGGATACGTCGCTCCCGCCAATAACTCCACAGTTAAATCGGATTCGGAACAGCAATCTCCACGAAAGCCGCATCAATTCCATCAACGGACGTACCCCTGATTAATCCAACGACGCGCGTCATAGTTTTTGCTGAGGGAGCGGGGGGAGGGGGGTAAGCTGTGGTAGCGGGGGGACCAGAGGGAGCAGCGGGAGCTGGGGAAGCTGGGGAAGCAGAGGGAGCTGGGGAAGCTGGGGAAGCTGGGGAAGTTAACTCAAAACTCTACCTTACCTATTGCCTATTCCACACCGAGCGAAGCGTTCGACTGAGCGCTCACGCCGAAGTCCGAGGTGTTGCCTATTGCCTATTGCCTGACAAATGACGAATGACAAATGACGAGTGACAAATGACAGAATCCCCCGCCTGTCACTCGGGGGAGAATCAAGAGAGGACACCAAGTTTGATAACAGATGCTATGAAACTGTTGATGTATCAGTTACCGCCGCAGCATTTTGGGCAGTCTTGCCATTGGTATGATTGGTATGACCATTGCCATTGCGAGGCTGAATCACACCATATCCGCCGTGATTGCGTTCATAGAGAACGTTAATCTCGTTAGTTTTCGCATTCCGGAACATATAGAAGTCATGATCGACCAGTTGAAGCTGTTCCATGGCTTCTTCAATCGTCATCGGCGGCATGGCAAAATATTTCATCCGCACGACTTCTGTGGGCAGTTCGGGAGTGCGATCGCCAATTAGATCGTCAACCACAGGGGCTTCATGAATCACAGCACCAGTTTTCGGTTGGGTCTGAGTTTTCTTTTGCTGCTTTTCTTTGTATTTACGCAGTTGACGTTGGATCTTATCGGCAACCAGATCGATACTGGCATACAAGTCTTCGCTACTCTCCTGGGCACGAATTACGGTTTTATTGGCATAAATGGTAACTTCGGCAGTTTGCTTCGTGTTGATCCGAGGATTACGGGCAACAGAGAGATGCACGTCCACCTCAGTCGTCATATTTTGAAAGTGATTGACCGCTTTTTCTATTTTTTGATTAACATATTCTCGAATTGCATCAGTGATTTCAATGTTCTTGCCCTGGATAACAAGCTTCATACTGACTACTCCGTCCTGTACTATTGTGTCGTAATAGAGCAGAGCTAGGGCTGGTCTTAGTTGCTCTTGGAGGATACTCCTATTGTAGGACTGACTGTGGTGACTTCCGGATGTAAGCAGCAATACTTTACAAAACTGCAACTTTCACTCAGGAAATCCGCTAAAAACAGCAGACAAGGGAAATGGGGGAGTGATCTGACAACTCCCCCTATACCTGTGCCTGAACGGATGTTTTAACCCAAAATACACCCTGTCCGAGGCGGTAAGTCGATCGCCAAATGGTTTTGTTTCCAGGTGAAGCTGGCGTCACCGTACACGATTTGATGGCGTGGTGATACCTCTGGCGGCACTTCCACCTGAACTTGGGCGGTTGTGGTTCCGGCATTAACGGCAATAATTAATTCATCTGCCTCCAGTTGGCGGGCAAAGATATACGTCATTCCCTCTGCCAACAGCACCTTGTAGCTACCTGTACGCAGCGCGGGGCGATTATGACGCAGGGCAATAAGCTGACGGTGACAATCGATAATCTCTGGATTCCATTGAGATTCTAAGGGAAAACCCCGTCGGGAGTCTGGATCTAATGCGCCAGGTAACCCCACTTCATCGCCATAATAGATGCTGGGGGCACCGAGAAAGGTAAACAGTAATAGCGTAGCCAGTTTAACGCTTTCGATCGCTTCGGCGGATGGATTTTTCTTCCCTCCTTCAGCAATAGATAGCAGTCGGGCTGTATCATGACTGGCTAGCAGGTTGAGTTGGGTGAGTTGAATTTCCCAGGGGTATAACTGTAACAGATGCTCAATTTTAGCCGCATAACCGGGTGCATCTAGGGGAGGATAGGGTTGGTAAGAGGGTTGTTCGACGTAGTCCCGAATCACGCGATCGCCAGCAGCAAAGGCGATGGTGGGTCCGGTGAACAGGTAGTTCATTACCCCGTCAAATTGCGTCCCATCCAACCACTGACGCGAGTCCATCCACACTTCGCCAACAATATAAGCCTCCGGGTTGATGGCTTTGACGCGATCGCGAAATTCTTGCCAAAATCCTGGCGTTTCAATCTCATACGCTACATCTAAGCGCCAGCCATCGATGCCGAGTTTAATCCAATGTTCGGCAACCTGCATAATATATTCCCGCACGTCGGGATTATCGTGGTTGAATTCAGGTAACGCCCGATTTCCTTCCCAACCGATATAGTTAGCGGGTTTGTCGCCATCGTAGGCTGACAGGGGCCAGCGCTCAATCTTAAACCAATCTAACCATGGGGAATACGGACCATTTTCGAGAATGTCATTGAAGAAGAAGAAGCCGCGACTGGCATGGTTAAATACACCATCCAGGACGACTTTCATCTCCCGCCGATGACATTCTTCCAAGAGTTTCATGAATGTACCATTCCCCCCTAATAGGGGGTCGATCTGATAATAATCGTGAGTATGGTAACGGTGGTTACTGGCAGATTGAAAGATGGGAGTAAAGTAAATGGCATTAATGCCTAAATCTTGCAAATAATCAAGTTTTTCCATTACGCCCCAAAGATCTCCGCCCTTATAGCCTTGTAAAGTGGGCAGGGCATCCCAGGGTTCTAGGGGAAGGGTTTTAGCCACTTGCGAATGGGGTGGATTGCCTTTGGCAAAGCGATCGGGAAATATTTGATAAAAGACGGCGTGCTTCACCCAATCGGGGGTCTGAATCTCCATTGATAATGGTCTAACTCTTCTCTACTAGAGTACAAGTCTGGTTCGCTAAATACGATTTATGTTATGAAGTTAATATTTTACCCGAAAACTGTCTTTAAGCCAAAGAAAAAGATTTGTAACGAAATTCAATGATGTCTCAATTGTGCCAATGATGAAACCACTCAAGGATTACTGTGCGGCACTGGTTGACGAAAATCTTATGCCAACAGCACTTAAGGTAGCTGCCATGGTTGGTTCTCTTCTATTTCTGATTAATCACGGTTCTGCCGTAGTACAGGGCAAGATGACGCGCGATCGCTGGATTTCTGAATTACTTACCTACCTGGTTCCTTATGGAGTGAATATTCATGGGCAATATATCAGTCGTTCTCGAAAACGATGATGGAATTTTGTCAGGGAACAGACAACAGGAAACCTATAATGCAGATATTATCTAAATGTCATCTGTCCTAAGTGGTATATTTATCGAATTTGGCGATTCATCCCCGACTCTACTAAAAAGTTGGTTGGGGATGAATCGAATGGTTTAAGCCGCCATCATAATTTCCTTAGCCGTGCTAATTTCCTCGGATGACGTTTTACACCATCCTTCAATATTGAGTTCTTGCAGCACGTCTTTTCCGGCTGGAGTCGCATTCATCTCTAAGAGAACACGCTCTAATTCACTCTTATGTTCGATAGCATTGGGACTAATATGGATACTATGAAAGATGACCTTTTCCTGCGATTCAGCAAAAGCATTAATCCTCGCCTTGGTACTGGATGAGAGTTCCTGGTAGGTGTCTTTATAAACCATTCCAAAAGGGGCTTCTTTTTTGGACACACTATTGATCACTCCTAACCAAGAGGATTTATCCAAGATTTGTGCAGGTGCAATTCCTTTTTCTTTGAGGCTATGTAAAGCCACCTTACTCGGTAGCATACTTTTAACAGTGGCAAGAGTTTCCCCGTGCAGCAAATCTAAGGTTGGATTGGCGATATCCTGATTGGCAATATACACCACTTCATCATAAAGGTTGAGCGGACGAACCACCGAAGAAAAGCCTTGTTCCCGCAGACGGATACTATCAGCCGGGTTAGCGTAGACGATATCAGCTTGATCGAGATGTTGATGAAAATCCTCGAAATCCAGGGAAACCTCTATATGTACGTTGACATCAAGCTGATTATTCAAATACTGGATGAAGCGAAACCATCGATCTGGTTTCTTAGCTGTATCGTGGGGACAGATCATCAGGGTTAACTTGTTCATGGAGGGGTCTATTTTTTACGTGCATTGGTGGAAGACGATTGTTGTCTTCCTCTTATTCATTTCTTCATGGAAATTTGACGCAATCAGGAATGGTAAGTATGGTTTTTATGCATGGAATTTTATCAGATGATAGAGTGAGATATATGAACTGATGAATTAAGCTTTCATGGCGTTAAATAGAGGAGAAGTAGCGGGACGCTTGTCACACTCTATAGATTTCGCAATTCTTGACAATAAGATTTAAATGACAAACAGTTATCGGTGGGGAGGGCGGGTTTTGTTGAACAGTTATCGGTGACTAGCTGAATTTAGTCCCTAAACCCGCCCCTACAATTATCCCTAAACCCGCCCCTACAATTATCCCTAAACCCGCCCCTACAATTATCCCTAAATCCGCCCCTACGATTGTGTGTGGCTCAACCCGCATCTTACCTTAACAGAGGGTTGAAACTATTGCCTGTTCCCTATTCCCTCTCCCCACCACAAAACTTATTCAGCAGTCTCTAATTATTACTGATTACCTACTCCCATTCTGGACCTGTCAATGTGCCTCGCAGACGCCAGTTTCCTGGGGGAGAAAACACCTCTAAAAGACCACTATTTAATTCTTGCTGAACATAAGGACTATCCAACACCGCCCAATCGTCGAGAACGCGCTCTTTCCTATTAATTTGTGCTAAACCCGCTCCTCGATTGGGTTGATAGGTCATCTGTAAGCGATCGCCCGCTAAACTGGTATAGGTAATCTGACCCATTGTCTCCCAGGACGTATCGCGGATCTCGGTTTGGTCAAGGGCTTGCTGTAAAGCCTCTACTGTGGGATAATCATCAACACTGGCTATATCGGTAATCCAAGCGGTATTCCTGCCGATTGCTGCTAACGCCTGGTAATCAGAATATTTCTCCGATACCTGATTTTGCCAGTCTATCTGTTCACCCCAAGGACGGGCGCAAAGGAAGGTATTTTCAATGCGCCAAATGTACCAATCTCCATAGCGCTGGGGTTTCCCATATCGAGTCGGTAAAACTAGGTGAGAACGCCCCGGTACATCGGCGGCTTTATCTCGTGAATTTAAGCGTAACTGATAAATCACCGCGCCCTTTTCTTGGACGTATTGATCACCTGGAGAACGCCCTGTCGCCATGTCTGAATGATAGGTTCCACCTAAACTAACAACAGCATTATTTTGCCCTTTGGGATCGCGGATGACTAATTTATAGGTAGCATTTTGGGCATTAATGGTGCCTTTGACTTGATAGGAACGACTTCGGTCAATTAATGTACCCAAACTATAATCTTGAGTCACATAAAAGGTTTCCCAAAATCGGTTATCTTGGTGATAACTATAGTAACCAGGGTGACTAGCTTTCAGTTGAAAGGGTAATTCAATTTGCTTAAGGGCAATGGCTTTCAATTGAGGCGGCGGACGATAATCACTTAACGCGGCAGGTAATGCTACCCTAGTCACACCGCGATCCATACGCTCAACAGGTGTCAAACTATCCCCCCACCATACCCAAGCCACGCCACTCAAACCACTATCATCCCACGTCCCCCGATCAAACCCGCGACTTTCCGCACCACCTGCGGTTCCCCAACTGAAGCGCACCGCCATATTGACGGCGTACCAGTCTAATGCGGCTTTCGCCAACTGGCGCAATTCGGGAGTATCAGCAAAATCATAGAGATTCAGCAAACCTGCGATCGCATACCCATAATAGGTCGAAGAATGAAACTCTCCCTGTCCAATTGTCAGGAACTTATTTAATTCTGCCCTTAACCAAGCCTCATTTGTCGCCGCCGTCGCTGGGAGAGGCGTAGGGAAACCACTTCCATCCATCAGCGCTAAACCGGAAATACGCTGCATGAACATATGATTTTCTGTACCCTGTTCCAGCCACTCTCGTACACGCGGCGAATCCACCATACTACGGTAAGAGTCTTGTACCGCTTTGGGCATGGTATCTCGGAATAAGAAGAAGATGCGAATATCGTAGGGGCTGCGAAAGTGATAGAGATCCGGTTTTCCCTCATCTAAACCCAAGAGTATATCCCAGATTTGTTGGCGATCGTATTGTTCCCCTAAGCTGAGGCGGGCAAGAATAACTGGAAGTAAGTATTTATGAGGATCACTAATGGTGCGAGTACGCCACCAGGTATCCAATCCTTCTAAATCCGCCGCCGCCACCTTTTCCCGAATCGCCAAACTCCGCGCCCGAAATGCGGCTTCTGTTTCCCCTTCATCTAAAATACGGTCTTTGAGCAGGGTTTGTGACTGCCCCGATCCGCCCCATTGCCACTGTGACAACAGGGAGCGACTCAGGGGAAAATCTGCCGCCCAATCCGCCGTACCGACGAGTGCGGTAAGAGTTGTTAGCGCTAGAATTAGAATTTTGACTTTCATCGATATAGCGCTACGCGCTGGGCAATGGGCAATGGGCAATAGGGAAGAAAAACCCTTACCTGACAAGGGATTGATCGATTTGATCTTTTCTTTTATGTCCTAACTAGAGTGCGTAGTGCTATATCTAGCTATCTCGAATTGCTGGAACCGTCGCTAGGATTTGGGCGGCTTTTTTCATGGCTTCAATGTCAGACGGGGACCAAGGATGGGTATCTTGACAATGATGAGCCGCGAGTAATCCCCATAACCGTCGCGGTGTAAGGATCGGTACGACTAAATTGGCACGTACTTTAAGGCTAAGCAAAAAGTCGCGGTGACAGGGATCGATGGGTTCGGCTTGAATATCTGCGATCGCTCTCACTCGTCCTGCATAATACAACTCGGCATACTCGTCATTAAAGCATTCATCGCCGCCAGTCGAGCCGAAGATGGAGTAGTTGGGAGAACTCAATGACTCGAAGGTGACTTGACCTTTCCACTCGTAATAGAAATAATAGAGAACCACCCGATCGACGGCTAACACGTTTCGCAGATAGTCAGTCGTTCCTTGAATTAGTGTATCCCGTGCCAAATTCTTAGCAAGACGGTCAGCAAAGGATCGTAAACCTGGATCACCCGTGGTCATCGATTGGTCAGAATCAGAGTTGGCTTTGGGATTCCCTGGCACTGGCTGATTCATAGCACGCCCCAAATTATTGGTTACACTTGCTATTTTATCGTTTGCGGGGAATTGGTGAAGTTTTGATCCTTCACTTCGTTCGTCGGGAACCTGGTTTTAACCCTTCGCTTGGCTCAAGGGGTCTGGTTTTGTGTAGGGGCGGGTTTAGGGATTTTCTTTTCGCTATTGATGACTAATGTTTGTTCAAAACCCGCCCTGACCGATGTTTAGGGGCTGGTTTCACTATTATCTTTCGTTGTCACCCTGATGTTAATAAACCCGCCCTCTGCTTCCCCTGCTCCCTCTGCACATCCACTCAACATCAGCGTGAATCAGAGCGCGATCGCAGATAATTGATTAGCAACGCTGCCATTTTTCTATTTATTGACTTATGAATAAGGGCGGGTTTTGTTGAACCGTTATCGGTGACAAGCTTACTTGAATGTCTAAACCCGCCCCTACAGTGGCTAAACTTACCCCTACAGTGGCTAAACTTGCCCCTACACTTGACTTATGACTTCACAAGGAATTGTTACCGTAAACGTTGTGCCAACTCCCGGTTCACTGGTCACGCTAATATTGCCACCATGTACGATAACACAAGTTTTGGCAACCGTTAACCCTAATCCTGAACCCGGAATACTATCAATATTTTTTCCTCGGTAAAAGGCTTCAAATATATGAATAATATCATCATGTAGAATGCCAATCCCCTGATCGCAAACTTGAAAAATTACCTCAGTTGTTGTACAAGTTAGCCGTAAAATAATAGTGCTACCTGGCGGAGAATATTTAATCGCATTCGTTAGTAAATTGATCAAAATAGAACGCAATAGCTGTTCATCCAAACAGGCACGGCTACAGTCTGTCTGCCTAACCAACTTTAGATCATACGGATTGTCAGGATTACGCGGTATCTCCACTAAAATTCCTTGACAAAACTGTTCAAGATTCACCCGCGTTGGCTGGAAATCTAATTGTCCCGTTTCAGCTCGATTGATGATAAGAATATTATCTAACATTTGCCGCAGGCGTTGAGTTGCGGCTTCAATCCGTTGCAGATTTCTGAGTTTTTTATCTGGAGAAAATTTATCCGGGCAAAGTTGTAGGAGTTGAACGGAGGCTAGAATCGTACTCAAGGGGGTGCGAAATTCATGGGACACTAATGAAAAAAAGCGTAGCTGGAGTTGACTCAATTCTTGCTGGTGTTCGAGTTGGCGACGCATTTGTTCGGCTTGCTGGCGTTCTGTGATATCAATACCAATCCCAATCAGATGCTTGACTGCACTGTTGTCATCAAGCAGGACTGTATTGTACCAGGAAATTAGACGCCGAGTGCCATCTCGTGCGATCCAGTAATTTTCATGCTCGTTGGGAAAGTGACAGGCTTGGAGTTCTTTAATAATGGTTTTTACGCATTCAATATCTTCTGGAATTAAAAACAAATCCCAAATATACTTTCCCTTGACCTCCTCAAAGGAATAGCCAGTTAGTCGCTCACAGGTTTGATTAAATCGAATAATTCGTCCCTGTTTATCCAGAACGGTAATTAAGGCATTAGCGGTATCGAGAATGACGGAAACAAAATTCTGTTCTTGCAACTCAGCTTGTTGGCGATCGCGAATCTCTGGAGACAATAATCTGCTGTTGTCATTGTCTTGTTCCAGTTGGCTCAGTCGCACCCAGAAGCGATAGTAGATGCCAATTAGTAGCAGTATGCTGAAACCGTTAGTGATGGTGATTAACAATAGAGGATGCGCCGGAACCGCCGGGGGAGCAAATCCCATTAACCGCCATACATAAACAGCGATCGGACTACTGAGAATCAGTAATGCTAAACCCAAACCAGCAAGCAGATTTTTGGATTGGATAGAATGTGTCATTTGTTACTTTTCATTGATCATTTTTCATTGGTTATACTCGCTCCCGACAAGAAGCAAGCTACGTCACTCGTCCGATTAGTTAACTGTGATTACTGAATCGATGCTTTAGAGGATGAGTAGAGCCAATGTTAAGGCTGGTAAAGTAGAAATTAAGATATAGCGCATCGGCTATATCTACTTGAGTTGGCTTACCGATTTATTCAATCAATTGGCTATGAAAATCTTGTTGGTAGAAGACGATATCGCGCTCGCAGAAGCGCTCACAGAGGCGCTGGTCGATCAAAATTATGATGTTGATGTTGTCAATGATGGGGAAGCCGGATGGCGACAAATTACAAGTTTCTATTATGACTTAATTTTGCTAGATGTCATGCTCCCTAAGTTAGATGGTATCAGTTTGTGTCGGCGTCTGCGTTCTAGCGGCTATCACGGCTCAATCCTAATGATCACAGCCCTTGACACCAGCACGGATAAGGTGAACAGTTTAGATGCAGGCGCTGATGACTATGTGGTCAAACCCGTTGATTTGCCAGAACTATTAGCTCGCATTCGAGCGCTGTTGCGACGGGGAGGATGTTCAGTACCGCCAGTGCTAGAGTGGGAGCGATTACAGCTTGATCCAAGTTGTCACGAAGTAACCTATAATCAACAGCCTGTACATTTAACCCCGAAAGAGTATTCCTGCCTAGAGTTGTTTTTGCGAAATAGTCAGCGGATCATCAACCGTGAGTTCATCATTGAGCATTTGTGGACATCAGAAGCAACCCCTTTTGAAGATACCGTTAAAGCCCACATTAAGAGCTTGCGTCACAAACTCAAAGCGGTGGGAGCGCCCGATGATTTGATTGAGACGGTTCATAGCGTTGGTTATCGGTTGAAACCCTTTTCTTAATCTTTTCTTTAAGAAAGCACTAAGTTACCTTGAGTGTCATTCCCCAATTTTTTTACGTTTAACCTGTAAAGTCAGTAATGTTCATCGAGCAATGACCCACAGGGGTATTTCCCTTTTTGACTCGATGTCCTTGAAATTCAGTGTTTCCGTGGACGACAGATCCATTCTGATCTCAGCAGGTAAGCCATCAAGTTGAGGAAATAAACGATGTCTAAATCACTGTCTAAAGCGGTTGTAGACTTGGGACTGCAATTGGTGAATGAAGAAATTGACAATGCGTTGGCAGTTTATGGTGATGAACCCTATAACGAACTATTTGCCCAGCCCGATGTACGTCAACGACTGGTTGACTACGTGATGGCGGCTATTCCTGAAACCTATACTCAGGTAAACACAACGGCGAACGGTTCTGTGCCAACGAAAATCCCTTACCATTCTTTAGAACTGCGTTTGCGGGTTGAAACGTATGCTCATTGGGGAATAGAATATATTCTACACACTCAATCGGACTGGCATCCTTCCTCGTCCTTGACCAATGTTCAATTCTATACCTTGCCGTGGAACTCTACCCATCTTTTTGCCCCAGCCTTTTCATAAGATAAGCTGGATCAAGTCCTGTTAATTGCCCATAATAGCAATGCTGTAACAGTAAGAGTTTTAGGCTTTTTTATTATGGGTAATTTGCCGGACATCATAATTAAACCGCGCTGCGCTAGTCTTCTTAAGTCAAACTTGGGGATAAAGCGTTTTGTTAATCCTTTATCCTGCTTCTGAGTAAGAATTGTGACCAACTGATAACGTTACTGAGGTTATTGATGATGACTCAACTATTATACTCTCGGCTCAATGACAGTCGTAATCTCATGCTTTGTTACTATATCAATGGAACGGGCAAAACTTTAATTGCTAGGATTACTAATATTTCAAATTGGAGATTTGAACGAATTATCTTTCCCCAAGAACGTTTATTCTTTGAAGCCCCTCCCCAAGCTCAACTCGAACTTCATCGTAATGGGGAAACCGCAATGACGTTAATCGATAGTATTCCCTGTAGTTATCTAAAAGTCCGAGAAGAGAAGAGGCAAGTTCAGGAAACGTTATGGCATCAAATTGCTTGATTGCCTGAAAATGCTAATTCTATAACTAGCTTTGACCTAAACTATCTTGAATTAGCGAGTATCTTAACGTATTTAGCCCGATTAGCCGAAAATTTTTCCACTAAAAACGTCTCCGTAAATCGCACTGGGTTCAATTTGGCGAATGGGATTAGGGGAATCGTAAACCATTAACAGCGCATCCGATTCTCCTAAGCAGGGAAACAAGGCTAAACCTTCGGCGCGATCGTATCCTGGAATAAAGGGTAAGTCAAACAGGCGTTCTAACTCTCCTTTGGCTTGCCCGGTGATACTATCGGCTGAACGGTCTAAAATAGACGTGAGGCGGAATACTCGGATCGCGCCTTCTAAGTCCATTGTTGGTCCAGCCAGAATCAGCAAATCGTCTCCTTGCCAACAGAGTTCCCGCACGCCTAAACCATTAAGATCGATAAAGTGCTTGAGATAGCGTTTCCCGTTGTCCCCAATGTCCTGTAGGGTTAAGATACCGGGTGCAGATTCAGCCACTTTAATTTCGATGATAACTGCCCAGCCCCGTAAGACGGGACCCCGACAGCCCAAAAACACGCGATCGCCGCGCACGGCTAATCCTTCGATATCTAAGCCATTATCCTTACTGGGTAAGGGATGGGTGACAAAGGGACCTAAGTGAATATCCTCGATTAAGGCATCGATGAGACTATTACTCGCGTCTGTCTTTTGTAAGCAGGCGGCGGTCAATTTTTCTTCCGGATTATCTGGGAGAGACGATACCTTTAATAATTCGCCATTCACGATGGGAATACGAGTAAGTAAATATCGATTCACATCGGTTTTAATTGTGGCAAGGCGTTGGATGTCTTTTTCTACGTTTTTTCCCTTGGGTTTGCCGCGTTTTGTGCTGTGAGATCCGGTTATCCACAGATAATTATCGGCATGATCAATTCCTTCGATATCAATTTCATCATCTTGATTAAACAATTCAATGAAATCGGCTAGACAATAGGATTGGTGATTGCCAAAAACACAAGGTTCGATCAGCGAGAGGCGTTCCACATTTATCCCTTCATCAGCACCCAGCCACAAACTACCATCCGGTGTAAATGTGGCGGCTGAGAGTTCATTAATTAAGTCTTCATCTGACGAATTAAACTGTAAAAGGACGCGGCTGAGTAAAAAAGGGTTGGACATAATTAAGGGTTGGTAATTGGGGACTGTAGAAACATTGCCAGCAACATCTCTACAGACTATATTTTACTACATCGGAGTCCAATCCTAAACTTTTATTGGGCGAAATTAAGATCATGATTTAATCTCCTTGTTTTACAAGAATGACATTGGCTCATTTTCCAGGAAAGAGAATAAAACTCATCAAAACCCTTGCAACACTATCACCGAAAATGTACCCTTGCTCCCCCAGCTTCCCCAGCTTCCCCAGCTTCCCCTGCTCCCTACACCCCCACAAGACTTATTCAGCCCCCCTACTTATCTCCCCTCACACAATGCGCGAAAATCCTGGGGATTGGCATCATTAATCGTTGGCGACTCTGAATGATTTTGTAAATAATCCTCCAACCAATAACAACTGCGTTCGACTAAATCCCCTAAATCCAAATTCCACAAAATAACCGTCGTGTCTTGAGACGCTGATGCCAAAATATTACCATCAGGACTGAAACTGACGCCAAACACAGCATCCTGATGACCGACAAAGGAGTTAATTAAATGACCTGTTTGCCGACTCCAAAGATTAACGGTTTTGTCATCACTTCCTGAAGCAATGAAGTTGCCATCGGGACTAAAGCTTACCCAATTAACTGAGCCATTATGTCCCTTCAAGGGACGCACTAACTTTCCCTCTCGATTCCAGAGATTCACCGTTCCATCATTGCTAGCTGAGGCAATAAACTCGCCATCGGGACTAAAGCTTACCCAATTAACGGAATCTGTATGCCCCCTCAATGTTTTGATAAACCTGCCGTTACGACTCCAAAGTTTCACCGTTTTATCGTCAGAGGCTGAAGCAATTAAAGACCCATCAGGACTAAAACTTACGCCCCACACTGTTCCCTGATGACCGCTTAAGGTTTTCTCCAATTTGCCATCAATTTGCCATAGTTTGACTGTTTGATCCGCGCTACTGGATACGAGTCGCTGACTATCGGGACTAAAATTAACACTGGTTACCCCATCCTTATGTCCGGATAAGGTTTTCTGCCAGGTTCCATCTTGATTCCAGAGTTTAATTGTCTTATCGTCACTGCCTGTGGCTAGGGTCTCACCGTTATCTGAAAAACTAACACTATTGACCGAATCTTGATGTGCGGCAATTGTTTTTAACAATTGCCCCTGACGAGTCCAAAGTTTCACTGTATTATCCCAGCTAGCGGTAGCAATTCTCTGACCATTGGCGGAAAAACTGACACTGCTGATGGGTTGGCTATGTCCAGGAATCGGTTGCAACATTCCCCCCTCAACTTGCCAGAGTTTGATCGTATTATCGGCACTGGCAGAGGCTAATATTTTGCCGTTGGGACTGAATCCTAATCCCAGAATCGCTTTACCATGTCCTTGTAATGTGTCAATTAATGTACCATCGGGACGCCAGAGTTTAATCGTATTGTCGTCACTTCCAGACGCTATCATCTGACCATCTGGACTATAAGTAACGGCAATTACAGCATCTTGATGTCCGGATAGGGTGTTGAGTAATCTGCCATCAGTTCGCCACAGTTTGACAGTTTTATCTGCACTAGCAGAGACTAGATATTGTCCATCGGGACTAAAACTGATGTCGAGTACAGGTTGATTGTGGGCGGTTAAGGTTTTGAGTAATGTACCATCCGATTGCCACAGTTTAATCGTTTTATCACGACTGGCTGAAGCAATCAACTGACCATTGGCAGAAAAACTTACATCTAACACCCAATGATTATGACCGGAAAGGGTTTTCAGCAGCTTTCCGTCATCGATACGCCAGAGTTTAATCGTATTATCCTCACTCGCTGAGACAAGCCGTTGACCATCGGGACTAAAGCTGATACTGTGGACGCGATCGCGATGTCCAATTAAGGTTCTTAATAATCGACCCTCTCGACTCCAAAGTTTAATCGTATTATCCTCACTCGCAGAGGCTAATATGTTACCTTGGGGACTGAAGCGAACCGCATACACCCCCTGATTATGTCTCCCTACTTCGTTCAACCATTCCCCTTGCTGACTCCACAGTTGAATCGTTTTATCCCTAGACGCCGATGCAATTAACTTCCCATTGGGACTAAAGCTAACGCTACTCACCCAATCATTATGTTTGGTTAAACGGTTGCGTTCTTTCACGCCATATACCACCTGTTGCAATGTAGAAATCACCCGCATCCGGGTTTCTTGCGTCACTCCTAGGGCCTGTTTTAATTCTTTAGCGGCGGATAAACTTTTCAGTAAAGCGTCAAATTTACGGTTGGACGCAACCAAGGCTTCGGCTGAAGCATTTAGGGCAATTAATCGGGCATTGGTTTCACTAAATACTGCCCGAAATACCAGTCCGACGGCAATCACTGCCAATGTTGCTAACGTCACCCCCGCAATCCGGGCTTCTTGCAAACGGCGTCGTAGAACTTGATTCAATTTTCCCTCGGCTTGCTGTTGTTTTTCCACAGCAGCGGCATGTTTTTTCGTCGCCGCTGATAATTTAGACCGCAGGCTTTTTTCCCGAATCAGTTGTTGGATTTTAGTTTGACTCTCTTTATCTTTTTGGCGCAGTTCTTCCAGTTCTTTACGCAGGCTGTTTTGTTCGTTTTGGCGGATAAATTCTACCAGGTAATCATGAACCAGTTGATAGCGATGAGTGGGAATTTCGGGTAACAGGAAGACCAAGCCGGATTTCTCTAATATTTCTAAGATTAAATCCAGAGGCTGGGCTTCAATATCTGATTCAATGACTAATTCAGCACGAGTTTTTAAGGGACGATTATTATTTTCATCGGTGAGAAGTTGCAACACCAGCCAAGCCGCCTGTTCGTTTTCTGCGCCACAGTCTTTTAGGGCTTTTTCCAGGAAACGTTCCGCCAGCTTTTCCACCGGACCCCGTTGTCGATATTGTGCCAGCGTGGTGATATTTTCAGCTTGTAACTGCGCCCCAACCACTTGTAATTCAATCGGACGAACTTCTCCCAGTTCTCGACCTAAATCTTGAACTAAGGCATCAATTAATGCGGGTTCTAGGTAAAAATGGGCGCGTTCGGTGAGGCTTTGGATTACCGCCCGGGCATCGGGACGGGAAAAGTTACCTAAGGGATAGCGATTTTTGCGATCTAATATGTTATTGTCGATTGCCTCTAGATTCAGTTTCTCGAAGTCTAATAAGTAGTGTAAGAAGTCTTCGCGAATGGAAATAATAACTTTGACAAAGGAGAGATCTAAACAGGTTTGGAAAAACTGATGAAATAAGCGCGTTTGCTGGGCAGAAGCATGTCCCAGGAAAAATTCCTCAAATTGGTCAAAGATTAACACGGTTAAGATATTGCGATCGGCGTTATCTCGTAACAGTGCCAGCAGTTGATTGAGAATAGCTGCATCAGAACCGTCGTCACCTAGGGATTCTGAGGGGGTATAAGCCTCAGATTTAGGCGGGGTTAACCCAGATAGGGCGGTTCTGACGCCTTTATCCAGTTCCTTAATCCAATCGGTATACACTTGCAGTACCACAGGTAACACTAAGCGATCGCCTAATGCTCTATGCTTTAGGGCAGGAACTAAGCCAGCGGAAACGATGGAACTCTTACCGACGCCAGAAGGTCCATGAATCACCGTTAATTGGCAATCCGCCCGGCTTAACCGTTCAATTAAACGTTGTACATCCTGTTGACGCCCGGATGTGGCTATTTCTTGTGCCACAATTTCTTGCTGTTCGACTGGGCTTAAGGTAGGATTAGATACGGCTCGTCGAGGCTGGAGACGAGCCGCACCAATGAAGGCACGAAATCCATAGAGTTGTTCGACTGCCCCTTGTTCTTGCTTAATCTGAAAGGCTTCTAAGTAACGGTGTTGCTCGAAGTACAGCCGCCGTAAGCTTTCCAGGAGATATAAGTAACGTTGGGGTTCGTAGCGATAATCGCTTTTGGCAATCGCATCCGTTAAGTCTTGACTCGCCCGTTTCAGGTGCTGGGTGGCTTCTGCTGATTGACGCAACTGATGATAGGATTTGACAACGATGAGTTGATAGAGTTGAGTCAATAAATAGGGATGTAAGCCTTGGTAGTTTTGAAGTTGATCCGAGACCGACTCTAACCGAGAGAGGGCTTGTCTCGCCCAGTGATTGGCATCATTCCAGCGCCGTTTCACGAGGGCGACTTCAGCTAAAAAGCCGTAATCTTGCGCCAGTTGAACGGGAGAACCATAGTGTTGATGGACTCGTAAGCACTGTTGGGCGACGTGTTGCAGGGAGTCCCAACCTTCCAAATGTTGCAACACTTCCGCCTGTTGGGTAATAAACTGCGCCACTAAATCCGGACGTTCCGCCCGTTCAAACGCCTCAACCGCTTGCTGAAGATAGGGCCAAGCTTCTTCCCAGTTGCGGTGTCGTTGCGCCCGATGCAAGTCTGCATTCCGGCAATAACATAAGCCTAAATGAAATAGGAGAACACCTTGACGTTCTAAGTTATTGGTGACGCGCCAATACCAAAGGCTTTTTTGATAACGGATAACGGCGGCATCGATATAATCATTAGCATAATCATATTGCCCTAAAACAAATTGCAGACTCGCTTCTAGTTCCGGAGTAATCGTTTCTTGGCGCTGTTCTAAGTCATGGAGGGCGCAGTCAAGTTCGGCGCGGGAGCGACATCCTGTGGCTAAATTGAGATGGGCATGGTGGGTACAGATACGCCACGGCGCATATCGTCCCGGAGTTCCTTTTAATACAGTTTTAAATAGAGAGTCTGCTTTTTGTTGCAGCAAATCGAGGAGTTCATCGGTAGCAATTTCAAACTTAATTGGAGTTGCCGCCCAACTGCTAAAATCGGGAGCAGAGCGGACGAGTTTGTGCAATACTTCGTCATTCACCCATAAGACTAGGGGGAAGGGTAAGCGTTTGCGAAATTCATCCCGCACTTGATTGGTGGAGGTGAGTACATCATCCAGTGCTTCCACGGATTCAAGTCCCAGGATAATTAGAGCGGGAGGGGGATCAATACGGCTCGAATCAGCTCTAATTTTAATTTCTGCTCCCCCAGCTTCCTCTGCTTCCCCAGCTCCCTCTGCTTCCCCAGCTCCCCCAGCTCCCCCAGCTCCCTCTGCTCCCTCTGCTCCCTCTGCTCCCCCAGCTCCCCCTGCTTCTCTATGATTCCTGTCCACATAATTCTGAATCGTGGTGTAAAGGGTGGTGACGGATTCGGGGAGAACTAATTCCTGAATTTGATATCGACCTTGAGCGCGTTCGTGCAGTTGGTGTAATATACGCTTTTGCAAACGCTTGTAATTACAGCGCACTAAGACAAGGGAGAACTCACCCTGAGAAAAGGCGATCGCGCGATCGAGGGCGTTCAATGAACTCTGGTTATAGTCGGCTACGTCTTCGGGTTGTTTGGTTTCAATCATTGGGAAACGTTGTTCCTGGTTCGTCCTGCGTGGGATTGATGGCAACTGGACGACAGGGTAAAACAGCAGTGAACTTGACTTTCTTTTTTTAGTGTGATACATCACGACCGGAAAGAACAACGTTTGCTTCGGTGGGTTATCCGAATAGGGGATATCTTGGCGTTAGATGTATTGAGGGTAAAGGTGCGATCGAGGTTCCTTGGGCGACTATAACCTAACCCATTTAAAATATATGCAAATGTGCAATGGGCGACCTGAGTAAGGGCGACCCGAGTAAATTGAATAGACGGGTATTATTAAGTAATGCAAGGACGTCGCCACTACCGATTATTAATTTGACCAAACGGATGATCAGAGAAATTGACATGATCACAATTGTAGGGGCGAGTCGCTGCTTAAATGTGGAGGTATGAGAATTAACCTAACTCGACTCGCCCCAATCTAAATGTAGGCGGTGTCAGAGAATGACCGAAGATAGGGGATGAATCCAATTAAGTGGAGTTAACAGGTAAAACTAAAATGACGGCTTATACCATAGATTTTAACCCAGTTATTCAGTTAACTGATGACCAATTTTATCAGTTATGTCGGGCTAATCCTGATCTGAAATTTGAACGCAATTCCCACGGAGAATTAATTATTATGCCCCCCACTGGCGGAGAAACCGGGAATCAAAACTTTGAACTTGTCATTGATTTTGGGTTATGGAATCGCCAAACTCGATTAGGGGTTGGGTTTGACTCCTCTACCTGTTTTAAACTTCCTAATGGTGCCAATCGTTCTCCTGATCTGGCTTGGGTGAGACAGGAACGGTGGGATGCTTTGTCTCCAGAACAACGCACCAAGTTTCCGCCAATTTGCCCCGATTTTGTTGTGGAACTGATGTCTCCTTCCGATACGTTAAAAGCCACCCAAGATAAAATGAAGGAATATAGGGAAAATGGCGTCCGTTTGGGCTGGTTAATTGCGCCGGAACAGAGACGAGTAGAAATTTATCGTCCCCAGCAAGCTGTTGAAATTTTAGAGGCTCCAGATACTCTTTCGGGAGAAGAGGTGTTACCCGGATTTACCCTGGATTTACGCCCTCTTTGGTGAAAATTCGTAGTTCGTAGTAAGGGCTTTAGCCCTCAACAAGCCTAGGCGAAGAGAATTCACGGAACTCGACCCACTCACCTAGAGCCTACAACAACTGGATTATAAACATTAATGGTTGGGAGCAGGGCGGGTTTATTGAATTAAGGGTTTTGTCGCCCCAGGTAACGGTAAAACCCGCCCCTACAAGTTCATTTGATTATCATAACGCGGCTCAAGCCGTCTTCACCCTTTGCACTCTCTCAATTACTTTTTCGCGCACATAGTTTCCCGCCGTTACTGCAATCCGTTCCCAATCCTCTGGTGTTAAAATGTCCCGTAATACTTCGGGCAAACCAGCTTTATATCGAAGTTCCTTTGGCTTCCCCTACGGATAAGTAATAAAGGCAGATTTGATATAAACTTATAAATCTCGCATTTGTTGTTCCACACTTATCGCAATTTGCAGCGCTTCATCGAGCAAATAACCATACTGATCTGTTGGTGGTTCAAGTTCTCCCGCTACTAAACTGGTTAAATTATTTTCTAGTGTAACTATCAATTCATCCGGTCTTACCATTCTCCCTTGTTTTGTGTGAATAATTTCTATCTTAATCGCTTGCAGCAAACTGTTTTTAGTCACCCGCAAAGCCGTTATAACTTTTTCATATGCTAACGAGTTATCTCCTTGCCGATTTCTTTCAGTCCGACTCAGTTTACCTAGCATGACTAGAGATTGAACAGCGCGATTGTACTTGTCTACTTGCCGCAATAACTTGGCGACTGATTTCCAGCGCTTTGCCTGATTCATCACCCAAAAATTCCAGATTGCTAAAATTAAGAATGATCCAGCAAGAAATAATAAAATAAACTTGGCAATTCCTGCTTCATTACTCGGCAAAAACCCCGACCTTTTCATTGCCAAAAATCCCAAAGGCATCATAAAAATCAAAATTAAGCAAAAAATAAATGCCTCAATTAGCAGCAGCGATCGCATCTGTTGCGGGTTTCGCCAAATTAAGGCACGGTAAACGGTAATGGCTAGCCCTGTACTCATATCTAAGCCTGCACTTTGCTCTAATTCGGCTGGCGTAATCGGCAATTTTGCTACATAATTTAGCATGAAATTATTTCCTTGATGATTAATTATTGCGGCTTGAGTGGGTCATGAAATCCGGGTTAATTCTCCCTTTAGAAGCCAGAGGGCAAAAGGGGATAATGATTGGTTTAGACGGACTGGTAATCAAAACCAATGACAAAGGACAATCCCAACCGTTCTGTTAAAACTGCGCTACCTACTTAGTTGAGTCCTAGCGCTTGAATCACTGTTTTAACAATATGCACATAAAAATTACTCTCTAAGGGACGAAATAGAGAAAACTCTTTTCCGGGTGTGCCAAAAAAGGGTCGCAGTGACCAACCCAACTGACTGCCAACAAAGCCGTATAGAAATAACCAGGCTTGCACAACCTTGAGATTACGCGCTTTCTCCGTATCTTGGCTGTGTAGAGATTTCATGCCGTGGTAGAAAAACTGGATGCCGATAATTCCGGTCAAGGCAAAAATGACCACATTGAGTAATTTGAAAAACTCGTAATCATTGACCGACAGTAGAAAAAACAAAACCACGGGAACGAACGCCAACAGCATGACACTGATAACTGAAGTGGCAGCTAAAAGTAACACTAAGTATTGGCGAAAGTTGCGCGTTGAACCCGTTACCACCTCAAAAATATATAAACTGGGCAGACAAACCAGCAGCGTAATTAAATAAAGACCCGGTAACTTAATCGCTGAACTAATCGCCTGAAGCCAACTACTAGACGCGCCAATCACTAATCCGTATAAAGCCAGAAAGGAAGCGCTACACACTAATAATGCAACAATTTTGCTATCGAGTCCGATTCCCTTATCAACCTCGATCAGAAATGCCTTGCGATCGCGTAAAAAATACATCAAACTGGAAAGGTGATTCATCCTATCCTCCAGGTATGCACGTAGAACCTCTACTCCCCTCTCGACAATCGGGCTAAAATTTTGGGGAAATCGGGGCGTAATTTTTACAAAACTTTACAAAACTGAACGAAAACTCAAGTTGACCGCAGCAAGGCTTCAACGTGATGGCAAAAGGTTCCCAGGAATTTATCCCCCTAGCGAAGGCACAAAAGCGCACAGTATTGAACGTCCATGGCTGACCCAGCATTTTCAAGCAATAATCAGGATGAGCAACTTCGCCAGCTTATTACCATCGTGCAGCAACACCCCCAAGAGAGTCTGGCTTGGCGTCTGGCGATGTATCGGCTACTCCGGGAAATTCAACAGCTTCCAAGACTAGCCAAATCCAATCATCCCGACTATGGTGAAGTTTTGAATGATACACTCAAACACATCGCTGAACAAATCAGGGACTTTCACCCTCAATCTGCTTCCATAACCGACAGCTTGACCAACTGGATCAACCTGAAACTGCGATTGCGCTACAAAATTCTTGACTTACATTCCTCACCCCAACCACCGCCCCTGTCTTTAGATGCGCCTCTGGGAGAAAGTCATATCACCTTGAGCGAAAAAATCGGCGATCGCACTCCCAGTACACTAGAGGAACTAGACGCCGTCCTCACCGACCAAATCAACCAGCAAAAACGGTCTACCGTGGGCATGAAACTGCAACATTACATCAATCAAGACCCAGAAGGACGACTGCGCCAGTGTCATCCCCAAGCGTTTCCCCACTGTCATTGCCAACTGCTGAGTCAACGATTGTTACTCAAGCAACCCCCTGACCGAATTGCCGAAATTGCCCGGGAATTTAACATCGATTATCACGCGCTTTACTGGCACTGGAAGCGCAAAGGGCTACCACTGTTGCAAAAAATTGCTCACAACTTTGGTTATTCGTCCGAAGCTGAACCAGAATGATTGAGACAAAACGCCCATGAATCCCACTGCTGCCCATCTCAGCGTCCCCCTCACCACCACCGCCCATCATCGGGCGCGACAATTTGCTTTAGAACAGACAACCCCAGCCAAAGCGAAACAAGTCTATGTGAATACCCTGGCGGTTTGGGCAGTACAGCAATGGTTAAACTGGCTTCAA
Source organism: Coleofasciculus sp. E1-EBD-02 (assembly GCF_040218245.1). Lineage (NCBI taxonomy): Bacteria > Bacillati > Cyanobacteriota > Cyanophyceae > Coleofasciculales > Coleofasciculaceae > Coleofasciculus > Coleofasciculus sp. E1-EBD-02. The sequence continues at coordinate 21,840 of NZ_JAVJQN010000148.1, forward strand.
ATTCCCACAGACTGGGAACAGAGTAATAGTTGGCATCCCGGAATGCGGGCGTTAATGGATGTGGCAGATTTAGTCCTACCCCAGTTAGGGCGTCTCGAATGTCGTCCTGTCATGGCAAAAGACACTGAAATTACTGTGCCGCCAACCCCTTACTCAGACTTAATCGGCTACGTGGCTGTGCAGTTTGACAATGATCTATCGGACGTGAAACTTGTCGGCTTTATTCCGGTTAGGAACGTTGCATCAGAAAACCTACCCTTAACCGCATTGCGCCCCTTAGAAACACTCCTGGAATCTATCAGCAACCGGGAAACTCAGACGACTACTCCTGTGCATCTGAGTCGCTGGCGGCAACAAGTCTTTGACTCGAGTTGGCAAACCGTCGCCCAAGTTTTGGGGACATCTCCCAGCTTATCGGTACGGCAATTTTTGGTCAGACGTGCCAAACCAATGCGGCTGAAAACTGCCGTCAGCACTGAATCCGTCGCCTTAATTGTCACCCTGATACCCGCTAGTGAAACGCAACTGGGGATTCACCTGCAAGTTTGTCCCCTAGAGGCTCAAACCTCATTACCACCCAATCTGCAATTAAGAGTGCTAACCGGAACCGGAAGCCTATTTCGCCAGGTGACAGCCAAAGACGCCGACACCTTTATCCAGTTTGAGTTTACCGGGGAGTTGGGAGAGCAATTTCAAGTGGAACTGGTTTGGCAAGATGCCTATATCACAGAACTGTTTACTATCTAATCCGGTTTGTTTATGATTAACAATAAATCAGCATCAGGGACATGGGACAGCTTGTCATCTTTGACCTCGACGGCGACTTAGACCAAGGCGTAAACGTGACGCTGGAAATTCGTTCAGCCTGGGAGACGAGACGCGATCGCGCTGGGTTATTGTTGAAAACTCGCCGCCAAGGTAAGTTACCCCCTTGTCCCCAACTGAGTCAACAGTATCGTCACTGGCAAACCCTCTATCGCCAATTACTGCTGCTGTATCGCTTAGAAGAGCGTGCCAACCCCGTCACCAATGGTTCACGCACTACCGCCGTTACCACTTGCCAGCAGGAAGCCCAACTCTTAACCCAAACCTTTAACCATTGGCTGCAAGCTGAACCCTTCCGTCCCCTGCGTGAGCAACTGTTAGCCGAACTAGACCCCAGGGAACCCGTTTGGTTGCTGCTGCAAGTGCCAAATGACACCTTACGCCGATTGCCTTGGCATTTGTGGGAGGTTTTAGCCCCCTATCCTCAAGCCGAAGTTGCCTTGAGTCCCCCGATTTATGATCGTATTGAACCTATCGTTTCTTCCCGACAACAGCTCAGAGTTTTAGCCGTTTTTGGTCACCGTGCCGACATTGATGTCGATGGCGATCGCCGCCTGTTCGAGAGCCTTCCCCACCCCATAGAGACGGTATTTCTGGTCGAACCCTCCCCGCAACAGTTAACCCAGTATCTGTGGCAACCCCAAGGCTGGGATATTTTCTTTTTTGCCGGACATAGTGCCAGCCACGCCGACGGCACAACGGGACAAATTGCCCTGAACTCCCACCAGTGCATCGGGTTAGAATCCCTCAGCTATGCCCTCAAACAAGCGATCGCCCGAGGACTGCGTTTGGCAATCTTCAATTCCTGTGATGGTCTGGGGTTAGCCCGGTCATTAGAACGCCTGCATCTGCCGCAAACCATTGTCATGCGCGAACCTGTACCCGACACCGTTGCCCAGGCATTTCTTCAGCATTTTTTGACCGCTTTGGCAAGAGGAGAAGCCCTCTATTTAGCGGTGCGGCAAGCCAGAGAACAGTTGCAGAGTTTAGAAACCCACTGTCCCGGCGCAACGTGGCTACCGATCCTGTGTCAAAATCCCACCGCCCATCCCGATTTTTGGCAGACTGCACAGTTCATCCCAACTGCCCTACGCCAACACCCTTGTCCCTATCGCGGATTAGCGGCTTTCCAGGAAGCCGACGCCCCCTTTTTCTTTGGGCGGGAAACCGTCACTGCCAAACTGCACCAAGCGGTACAGCAGCGTCCCCTAGTCACGCTAATCGGTGCCTCTGGTAGTGGCAAATCCTCCCTAGTCTTTGCCGGATTAATTCCCCAGCTACGGCAACAGGGCAACTGGCTGATTGCCAGCTTACGTCCCGGCGATCGCCCTTTCTGGCGCTTGGCGGCTGCCTTGCTCCCTTGGCTCGAACCCTGTGGGGGAACGACTGACCAGCTTGTCGAAACGCAGAAGCTAGCGACAGCCCTACACCAGGGAGACATTATCCTCGCTGATATTATTGACCGTATCCAGTCGAGATCCCCAGCCCCTTGCCAACTCCTACTGGTCGTGGATCAACTGGAGGAGTTGTATACCCTGTGTCCCTCAACCGCAGAACGCCAACAGTTTCAAGATACCCTACTCGCCGCCCTGCACTCCCACACCAACTTTACCCTAGTCGCCACTCTCCGAGCTGATTTCCTGGAATCTGCCCTCTCCTACCGTCCCATGGCAGACGCCTTGAGCGCCAACCCACCCGAATTGCTCACTCCGATGAGCCGCACCGAACTGGCGGCGGCAATTACCCAACCGGCACAGCACTCAGGTTTGCAAATGGCTGACGGTTTAACTGAACGACTCCTGGATGCCGTCGGTGTGGCAACGGGGAATCTGCCGTTACTGGAATTTACCCTAACCCGACTCTGGGAACAGCAAAACGATGGCAGTCTCACCCATGAGGCTTATGATCATCTGGGGGGCGTCGAGCAGGCGTTAGCTCAGTATGCCGAGCAGGTGTATGGTAAACTGGACGCCGATGCCCAAAACCGCACCCAGCACATCTTTACTCAACTGGTGCATTTGGGAGAGGGTACGGCTGATACCCGCCGCTTTGCCACAGCCACAGAAATCGGGGCGGCGAATTGGCAGGTTGTCTGCGACTTAGTGGCTGCCCGGTTAATTGTGATTCGCCAAGCTGACGGTAGAGAATCAGCCGTCGTAGAAATCGTCCATGAAGCCCTGATCCAACACTGGGGAAGATTACAGCAATGGCTAGCCGCCGATCGCAGCTTTCGCCTATGGCAGGAACGATTGCGGGTGGCGATGCGCCAATGGCACGCCAATCATCGCTCTCCTGATGCCCTGTGGCAAGGGGTACTGCTGTTAGAAGCACAGCATTGGTATGAGCAACGGCAATCCTCACTGAGTCGGCAGGAACAGGACTTTATTCACGCCAGTTTCACCCACCAAACCCAAATCCGTCGCCAGCGCGATCGCCAACGTCGTCGCTCTGTGGCGAGTCTCACCAGCGGTTGTGTCACTGTTGTGGTGTTAGCAAGCCTAGCCATCTGGCAGTGGCAACGGATTCAGTTCGCCCAAGTCAATGCCCAACTGGATGCAGCGAGTACATCGGTGGCAGAACTATCGGCTGTGGGTTTAGAGTTAGAAGCCCTGGTTGCTAGTATCCACACGGGTTGGCAGCTTAAACAGTTACTCGCGGCTCATCCTCATACCCGTACCCAAGTGATTACTTCGTTACAGCAATTGCTTTATGAGAGTCGCGAATTTAACCGCCTCGATGGTCATACCCGCACAGTAATTGCCACCTGCTTTAGTCCCGATGGGCAAATGCTGGCATCGGCTAGCGATGACCGGACTGTAAGGCTGTGGCGGCGTGATGGTGAACTCTTGGCAACGCTTAGGGGACATGAGGATTTGGTCAGAAGTGTCAGTTTCAGTCCTAATGGTAAAATTCTGGCATCGGCTAGCTATGACCACACGATTCGCCTCTGGCAACCGGATGGGACGCCTGTGGCGGTGCTGACGGGACATACTGACAAAGTGAATAGTGTTAGCTTCAGTCCCGATGGACAACTGTTTGCCTCTGCGAGTGCTGACCGCACGGTGAGGGTATGGCAAACCGATGTCAATGGTATTCCTCAGTCGGGGGCGATCGCCCTGAACGCTCATCCCAGTTGGGTGTTAGCCGTCAGCTTTAGCCCCGATAGCCAAATTCTGGCTTCGGCAGGGAGTGATGGCACGGTGAGGTTATGGCAACGGGATGGTACACCTGTTGATGTTTTGCAGGCACAACAGGGTTCGATTCGTAGTATTAGCTTTAGCCCTGATGGTCAGTCTTTAGCCGCCGCCACCAACCAAGGTGAAATAGTCCTGTGGCAACGGAATCACCAGGGTAAGTTTAGTTCCCCCCAGGTTCTCACCGGACACCGCAAAAGAGTTTGGCGGGTGCGTTTTAGTCCTGATGGTCAGTTCTTGGCTTCGGCTGGTGCGGATAGGTCTGTGAAGCTATGGCGTCGCGATGGGACGTTGGTGACGACGTTGGACGGGCATACCGCTTCAGTCTATGATGTGAGTTTTAGCCCAGATAGTCAAATTCTCGCCTCGGCGAGTGCAGATACAACCATTCGCCTGTGGTATACTCATCAGCGCCAGCGCCCTCATTTACAGGGGCATTTAGCGGCAGTGAATCATATTCGCTTTAGCCCGGATGGAGAGATCCTGGCGACCGTTAGCGATGACCGCACCTTGAGGCTATGGCGTAGGCATGGCAAACATTTGGCAACTCTAAGGGGTCATCAGCAATCGATTCACCGCCTGGAGTTTAGCTTAGATGGTCGGCTGATCGCTACAGCCAGCGCGGATGGTACGGTTAAACTCTGGACGATTCAGGGACAACTTCAGCAAACGCTGCCCCATCACGCTGGGGTGCGGGATGTGGCGTTTAGTCCGGATGGACAATGGTTAGCCACGGCTGGGGATGATGCCCGGATTGGACTCTGGCGTCAACGTCCGACGGGTCAGTTTACGGTTCACCACTTTCTCCGAGAACATCAGGGGCAAGTTTTATCGGTGGCGTTTAGTCCGGATGGTCAACGTTTAGCATCGGGTGGCAAGGATGAAACGGTGAAGTTGTGGCGATGGGACAACGGGGAGAATCCGAGTTGGCATCTTGAGCAAACCCTCACAGGACACTCCAGTTGGATCGATAGTGTCAGCTTCAGTCCCAATGGTCAACTGTTGGCTTCGGCTAGTGCTGACAGTCGTGTGAAACTGTGGCGACGGGATGGCAGGTTACAGGCAACGTTAACGGGACATCGAGACCAAGTCAAGCAGGTAGCCTTTAGTCCCGATGGTCAAACCCTCGCCTCTGCCAGTAGCGATCGCACGATCAAGTTTTGGAGTCTCCAGGGAACGCTATTGCAAACCCTGAAAGGACATGATAATCAGGTCTTGAGTCTAGATTATCACCCGGATGGGCAAACCTTAGCGTCTGCGAGTCGTGATCGCACCGCTATTCTCTGGAATCTGAATTTAGATGAGTTACTCGAACAAGGTTGTGTTTGGAGTCAAGACTATCTGTGGACTAACTCTACCTTAACTCCAAGCGATCGCCGGGTTTGCCCCCTCAATTCCTCGGTTAAATTGGATTGATCAGCTACTGCTGGGAAAATGTACGACAATGATAGAGGTGTCTTGCTGGGTTCGGGCGATCGCCTCTGGTTCTCCCCCCAAGGTGGGAATCGCCAAAAGGTAACTGGGATGGGTACTTGCCGTGAGTCTCAGTAAATCATGACGTTGCACCATCCGCGACACATTCTGCACAAAATTCCCCCGCATTTCCACCAACGCCGTCGTGCTTGCCAATCCCCAACAGGCGCTTAAACGGCTTGAGACTCTAATGAACAAACCCGCTCATTCAGGCGTGATACGATCCTTAACTCGTGGGGATAGCGGGGACGTGGATCATCCACTAACCAAATCGGGGGAACCATCATGGGTTCATAAAAGTCAATACAATGTGTGGTTCCTGGTTGTGCTTTCAATTCCACCAGAGAACCCGGTAGATATTCAAAGGCTTCATCCCAATCGATCGCTGTCTCGACATCCATAAGATTATATCAATGTGATTACCGCAACCTACCCACCGATCCACTGCACTGATCTGAGTCAAAACTCTCAGGTAGATTCTATTTCTGTAGCTAATGATACTTTTTTGCGGTAATGCTAGTCTATTTCTGGAGGAATAAATTTACAAATCCTGACATTATCAGGTTTTGATGACAAGACAGCAGAACTGACGTAAGGCAGAAATAACGCCAACAGCTAACATCTCCCCCATCTTCCAGACGTAGCCTGTTACGTTTCTATATTGCTCCCCCAGCTCCCCCAGCTCCCCCAGCTCCCCCAGCTCCCCCAGCTCCCCCAGCTTCCCCAGCTCCCCCAGCTTCCCCAGCTCCCCCAGCTCCCCCAGCTCCCCCAGCTTCCCCAGCTTCCCCAGCTTCCCTTGACCAAACGAACTTAGTCATCTACCCCTATGGGGGGAATTGGCGTATTCTAGTATCCGTCTATAGTAAAAGTAAAAAACTAAGCCTTCCCTGACTGAAATTAGCTAGCGATCGCACTCACCCAGCAACCTAACCGCCTTCTCTTTCCCGGCGTGAATTAAGGACTATGACCAATGTACCCCCTCCCAATAACGAACCGGAATCCAATTCCAATGAACAACCAGAATCTCCACCTCCCAGGCGATCGCGACGTCGGCGTTGGTTAATTGGGATCAGTATCATCCTGCTGGTGGGAATCGCTGGGGGGATGGGTTTTGCGTGGTATTTTATCCAACAGATGTTGGCACCCTTGGTGGCAAGAAACCTCACCCAACTTCTACAACGCCCCGTGGAAATTGGCGAGGTTGAACGCTTTTCCCTGAATGGGTTGCGCTTTGATAGCGCCGCCTTACCCCCTACGGATACCGAACCCGATCGCGCCTCGATTGAAGCGGTGGAAGTTCAGTATGATTTACTCCCCCTGATATTCGACCGTCGGTTAGAATTAAAGGTTACCCTAATTGAACCTGATGTCTATATCGAACAAGCCGTCGATGGATCATGGATGCCCTTGGAACTTAAAGAGCAAGGAGAACCGGGTCCAATTGAGGTAGATTTGCAACAGTTAGGGGTACGGAATGCTGATGTACAGCTTGTGCCTCGATCCACGGAAGGCAAACAGCAATCCCCCGTCGCGATCGCAATTCCCCAAGGAAGTAGTCAATTCTTACAGGATAATGAGATTATTCGCTTCGATGTCCAAGGTGAAATCGCTAGTGGCGGAACCTTTAACCTGAAAGGGGAACAGCTTTTCCCGACTAGCACCACTCATTTACAGGTTAATGGGCAGAATGTCAATGCCAGTACCTTAAATCGCCTAATTCCCCTCCCTCTAGACGTAAAAGCAGGTAACGTCGGCGGGGACTTAGAAATCACGGTTAAACCCGATCAACCCCTCCAGTTTCTGGGAAACGCCACCCTCAACAACGTAACCGCCCAAGTTCCCCAACTTCCCCAAGCCTTTGCCAATACCAATGGACGACTACGCTTCAAAGAAACAACCATTCGCTTAGAAGATGTAACCACCCAATTCGGGCAAATTCCCGCCACTGCCAATGGTAGCGTTGATCTAGAGACAGGATTTAATCTCACCGCCCAAATCCAAGCGATACAGATTAAGCCTGTTTTGCAAACCTTTAATCTGGAAGACACGCCCGTTCCCCTGTCCGGAGAAGTCAAAGCCGCCCTGCTAGTAACGGGATCTTTGACTCAACCTGTGGTTAAGGGAGAAGCCGTCACCACGAAACCGACTCAGATTGATCGCGTCACCTTCAGCACGATCAGTACCGATTTTACCCTCACCACACCCGCCCAACCGCAAGATCCCACCCGCCTCGCCGTTCGCAACCTGCAAGCCCAACCCGCCATCGGTGGCAAAATTACTGGAGAAGGTGTCATTGAACTGGGGGAAAAGGGAGGATTACAATTTAACTTGCAAGCTAATAACCTGCCAACCACGGCACTGGCAAAAACCTACAACACCACCCTACCGATTCCCGTCGGTAATCTCTCCGGAACTGCCCGAATTTTCGGTCCCTTGGATAATCCCCAAAACATCCGCGCCACGGGAAGGGCAACGGTGCAAGCGGCTGGGGGTACAGTCACGGCGACAAATCTGCAAGTTCTGGATAATCGTCTCACCGCCTTAGTCCAAGCCCAAGGGGTGGAACTGTCTCAACTGGCTGATGTGCCATCGCAATTTCAGGGGACGGTAGCCGGTCAGTTTACCCTATCAACCCCTTTGGATCAGTTTGCCTTATCCCAGATTCGCGCCCAGGGTAGGGGACGCCTAAATCTGGCAGGAGGAACGATTGGCGTCGAGAATATCCAACTGTCCCAAGGGCGCTGGCGGGCTAATGTTGATGCCAATGGGGTGCAGTTGGGAGAGTTAGCCCCGCAAATTCCGGACGCCCTACAAGAACCGATCAACGCCACGTTTGCCCTGTCTGGTTCTCTGGCAGATCCCTCGGTTTCCGGGATTAGCGGCATTGGTCAAGTGACGCTGACAGCGGCTGGGGGACGGATTAATCTGGAGGAGGTGACTCTAGACAAGGGGCGTTGGCAAGCCCGAATAGACGCGAATCGGATTCAGTTGGCAGAATTTGTGCCTCAATTACCGCCTCAATTGGAGTCGCCGTTTAGTGGTACGTTTGTGGCGTCGGGTTCCTTGGATGAGTTTTCCCCATCAGCGATTAATGTAGCCGGTGAGGGACAACTGAATGTGGGTGGGGGAACCGTTCAAGTGTCGAATTTGGATGTAAATGCTGGTCGTTGGCAAGCTACGGTGGCGGCGAATCGGGTGGGATTGGCGGGGGTTGTGCCTCAGCTACCGTCGCAATTGTCGGGGAATTTAACCGGAATTATGAATCTGTCCGGGAGTCTGGATCAGTTAGCGCTGGAAAGGATTCGGGGGGATGGAAATGCTTTAATTAACCTGGCAGGGGGTGTTGTCCGGGCAAGGGAGATTAATCTCGCCGCCGGACGTTGGCAGGCAGATGTGCAAGCGGCGGGGCTGGAGTTGGCGAGGTTAGCGCCGGAATTACCGCCGCAGTTTGCTGGGGTGTTTGCCGGGAATTTTGACCTGTCGGGGTCTCTTGAGAAGGTGGCACTGGATCAGATTCAAGCCCAAGGTCAGGGCAGATTAGCCGTGGCGGGAGGTACGGTGAGGGCGACGGGGGTACAGTTAAATAATGGGACGCTACAAGCCCAGTTAAACCCGGAAGGGATTGCATTGGCAAGGTTTGGGGAACAGTTGACAGGAACCTTAAGCGGCAATGTGGATGTCTCCACCAGTTTAGAGACATTAACCCCAGAAGCGATCGCGCGATCGCTAACGGCGGCGGGTCAACTGCGATTTAGTCAAGGATTTGCCCTGATCGACCGTCCTGTCAATACCACATTTCGCTGGACAGGTCAAGGGATAGACCTACAACAGTTAACCGCCGAGGGACTCTCTGCTAGTGGGTTTATTGGCGTGAATCCTGCCCAGTTGGATCAAGGAATTGGGGCGGTGGGGAATTTTAACCTGGATGTGGCAGCAAATAACTTAGAGTTAACCGAACTCTCGGCGTATTTACCCCCAGCCGCAGCGGATGTGGATGTGGCGGGATTGGCAGATTTTACGGGTACAATTGCCGGGACAGTGACAAATCCTCGTGTTCAGGGGAATTTGGAACTGGAGGACTTTGCCGTCAGTGGGTTGACGTTTGAAGAGGAACTCGCTGGTCCAGTTAGGGTGATACCCGGAGAGGGTGTGGAACTCGATCTCCAAGGTGAGACCGATCAGATTGAAGTAGCCCTGGGATCGGATTATCTTCCTGTTTCCTTTAACATTCGTCGCGGGGATGCGATCGCAACGGGGACACGCCAGGGTAATGTGCTACGGGTGAATACAGAAAATATTCCCATCGCCTTGATTAAAGATATCGCCCCGGTGCCTGCCGCCCTGCAGACTCAACCCTTGGTGGGTGATATTTCTGGGGAAGTAGCAATTAATTTGAATACCTTTGACGTGGCGTTAGACCAAGTGGAATTAACCGGTCCAATTTTTGGCAGTCGTTTGCCCGGGGAAGCGACACCAGGGGAAAATCTGTATAGCCTATCAGGTCGAATTCAACAAACACCCACGGGACCTCAGTTTCAAGGGACGCTGAATATTGAACAGGGACAACTGGAAACCCTGGTGGGGGGCCTACAGTTAATCGACTTGACCACAACACCACCCACCACCCCCACCGCACCCTTGGATATCGCCCAAGTGGGAATGCCCCAAGCCAAATTACACACCCAGCTGCGCCGTCTCTCGGAAATTGAAACCCTGCTGCGACAGCAGCAACAGGCGGAGGAAGAAGCAGAGATTCTGCCTGATTTAGAGGAGTTAGATGGCACATTTAGTGGTACGGTACGAATTAGTGGCTCGTTGGCATCGGGAATTAATGCCAAATTTGATATCGAGGGACAAGACTGGGAATGGGGTGATTATCAGGTTAACCAAGCAACAATTCAAGGCAGCTTCCAAAACGGAGTACTGACGCTGCTTCCGGTTACCTTGCGATCGGGAGAGAGTTTTGCTACATTTTCCGGGACAATTGGTGGTGAAACCCAATCGGGTCAGTTACGCCTAGAAAACTTCCCCATCGCCCTAATCCGAGACGTGGTGGATTTACCGCCTGCGATCGGCTTTTTTACTGGCAATCTGGACGCCACGGCCACGCTTTCGGGGAGTTTAGAGAATCCCCAAGCCAGAGGATCAGTGACGGTAACCGATGCGACGCTGAATCAAGAAGCGATTGAAACCTTGCAGGGGAGTTTCAGTTACAGTGATGCCCGATTGCGGTTCTTAGCCGAAAGTATACCCACAGACGAGGGTGAACCTCAATTGGTGGTTCAGGGGAGTATCCCTTACCAGTTACCTGTTCCAGACGCGATCGCCCCTGAGAGTGAGGTACTCCGCCTGAGTGTGAATGTGGAAGACGAGGGGTTGGCTTTATTAAATATCCTTACCCGCCAGCAAGTTGTCTGGAGGGGGGGAAGCGGAAGCGTGAATTTGGATATTCAAGGCAGCTTTGATCAAGAAGAAGGTCGTCCCAGAGGAGTGAGGGCACAGGGAACTGCGATCGTAGAAGGGGCGACGATTGCCTCGCAAACCCTACCTGAACCGCTGACTGATGTGACGGGGGAAATTGAGTTCAACTTTGACCGGGTTGATGTGAATAGCTTGACGGCGAACTATGGTGGCGGTCAAATTACGGCAGCCGGAACCCTGCCCATCTCTCAGCCCATTCCTCAGCCAAATCCACTAACTGTGAATATTGGGCAACTGGCAATTAACCTGAAAGCCCTATATCGAGGTCAGATTCAACAAAGTCAGGTGGTGTTGACTGGGACAGCATTGAATCCCACGATTGGTGGTGAAATTAACTTAGTTGATGGTACTGTACCACTACCTGAGCAAGATGGCGGTGCGGGAACTGCTGTAGGAACTGGGGGTAATACGGAGGAGGGTATTGTTTTCGAGTTTAATGACTTAAAAATTACCCTGGTGGAAGATATTCAAATTAGAAAGGCACCGATTTTGAATTTCCTTGCCGAAGGGACTCTAATAGTGAATGGAACCTTAGAAGATTTGAGACCCAATGGGGTGATTCAGTTAACCCGGGGTCAGGTGAATTTATTTACCACTCAATTCCGGTTGGCGCGGGGGTATGAAAATACAGCGGAATTTATTTCCGGTCAAGGACTTGATCCTTATTTAGATGTGCGTTTAGTCACATCAGTTGCCGAAGCCACCCAACGGCGACTACCTACAGACGCTGAGTCCGCCGAAATTGCCGATGTGCCTGATTTTGAGTTGGGCGCAGTGCAAACGGTTCGGGTTGTCGCCCAGGTGGAAGGACCAGCGTCTCAACTGGAGGATCGGTTGGAATTGACGAGTACACCGGCACGCAGCGAAGCGGAAATTGTGGCGATGTTGGGTGGGGGATTTGTGGATACCTTAGGGCGAGGGGATAGTACGTTGGGGTTGGCGAATCTGGCGGGTTCAGCGGTGTTGGGACCGGTGGGTAATTTTATTGCGGATGCGTTACCGTTGAGTGAGTTTCGCCTATTTCCGACGATTATTCCTGATGATGAAGAACGGGCTTCGAGTTTGGGATTTGCGGCTGAGGCGGGGGTTGATATCACGCAAAATTTCTCGGTGTCGGTGTTGAAGGAGTTAACCACTGGGGAACCATTTCAATACAATCTGCGTTATCGGCTGAATGATAATGTTTTATTGCGAGGGGGAACTGATTTTTCTGGGGATAGTCGGGCGATTATTGAATACAGGCGGCGATTTTAGCGCGGGGGTGTAGGGGCGGGTTTTACGAGCGGGGGGAGCAGGGGAAGCAGGGGAAGCAGGGGGAGCAGGGGAAGCAGGGGGAGCAGGGGGAGCAGGGGAAGCAGGGGAAGCAGGGGAAGCAGGGGAAGCAGGGGGAGCAGGGGAAGCAGGGGGAGCAGGGGAAGCAGGGGGAGCAGGGGAAGCAGGGGGAGCAGGGGATGTATAAAGAGTGCTGTAATATCTCAACCGTATCTGGCACAATAGCGTAGTGGACTGACACAGCTAAAATTGTGGAATAGATTTGACGTTTAAACTGGGCGCACGCCATGCGCCCCTACGGTTTCCGGGCGTAATTCTAATTCATCAAATAAGGTGTGCCACACCAGTAGGGATTAAATTTACATCAATATAGCATGGCAACTTATTTAGTAACAGGCGCAAATCGAGGTATCGGCTTAGAGTATTGCCGACAGCTAACCGAACGAGGAGAAACCGCGATCGCAGTTTGTCGAAAAACGTCTGAAGCCCTCGACAGCTTGGGTATCCGGGTGGAGACGGGGATTGATATCACCTCAGATGACTCTGTTGCTGACTTAGCATCACGTTTAAAGAATACTCCTCTCGATGTATTGATTAACAATGCCGGAATTTTGCGGAAAAATACTCTCCCCCAGCTTGACTTTGATGCTATCCGGCAGCAGTTTGAGGTCAATGCGTTGGGCGCGTTGCGTGTCACCCAAGCGTTACTCCCCAATTTGGGTGCGGGTGCTAAGATTGCGATCATGACTAGCCGCATGGGTTCTATTGAAGACAACACCTCAGGTAATTCTTACGGCTACCGTATGTCGAAAGTCGCCGTTTCCATGGCGGGTAAATCTCTGTCGATTGATTTAAAACCCCGTCAAATTGCCGTGGCTATTCTCCATCCGGGTATGGTGAGTACAGATATGACAGGTCATAATGGTATTTCTCCCCAAGAAGCCGTTCAGGGACTTTTAGCCCGCATTGATCAGCTCAACTTGGAAAATTCTGGTACGTTTTGGCACGCGAAGGGGGAAGTATTACCGTGGTAAGCTCAGTTCAGTCGCTCGAAAAGTTTTCGGTTGAGATCGCTCCAGGAGCCGGGTTGTAGGGGCGGGTTTTACCGATAGCATTTTGGAGACAACCTCTAAATGAACTAAACCCGCCCTTCTGTGAGAGCAGGGGATGGATGTTCCAAATGCGCCATGGTGCGTCTGGGGAGAAGACAATAAAAAGAGGGGCATATATATGGGGCATATATATAAGGATGCGATCGCGTGACCAAAAATCCCGTCCTTTGGTGATTGCTCACCGAGGCGCAAGTGGCTATCGTCCCGAACATACCCTCGCGGCTTATGAGTTAGCGATTCAGATGGGGGCGGATTACATTGAACCCGATTTGGTGATGACACAGGATGGGGTATTGGTGGCGCGTCACGAGAACGAAATTTCGGGTACTACCGATGTGGCGACTCGTCCAGAATTTCGCGATCGCCAAACCACTAAAATGATTGATGGGCAAACTGTCACGGGTTGGTTTACTGAGGACTTTACTCTGGCAGAACTAAAAACCTTACGAGTCAAAGAACGATTACCTCACCTGCGTTCGCCAGAATTCGATGGGTTGTTTGATATCCCTACTCTGGTAGATATTATTGAGCTAGTTCAACGCCAAAGTGCTGCAACTGGACGCATGATTGGCATTTATCCAGAAACCAAGCATCCCACCTACTTTACCGCGATCGGACTCTCGTTAGAAGAACCGTTGGTAAATATCCTCAACCAGTACGGATTGTGCGATCGCACTTCCCCTGTGTTCATCCAATCCTTTGAAACGGCGAACTTGAAAGCGCTCAAGCAGATAACGGATGTATCCTTGGTACAGTTATTAAATAACACAGGTCAACCCTACGATTTTATTGCTCATCCTCAACACCATGACAATAGCAATCGGACGTATCGAGATCTGGTAACGCCTCAGGGGTTAAGGGAAATTGCTGATTATGCAGATGCGATCGGAGTTAACAAACGTTTAATTGTACCCACGGGGGCGGATGGTTACTTATTACCCCCCACCTCGTTACTCGATGACGCTCATGCTCAGGGTTTGCAGGTTCATGGCTGGACATTCCGCAATGAAGAGGTTTTTCTCGCCCCCGACTATCAAGGTAATCCTGAATTGGAGTATCAGCAATTCTATCGGCTGGGAATTGATGGACTTTTCAGCGATTTCCCAGACACGGCGCTTCGCGCTGGGCAATAGGCAATAGGCAACACCTCGGACTTCGGCGTGAGCGCGGACCCCTGAGCCTGTCGAAGTTCAGTCGAACGCTTCGCTCGGTGTGTCATAGGCAATAGGGGGGAGAAATACTGATTATATAGGGCTTTTAGCCGTTATTCAGCCTTTTGATTTGTAAATAGACCAGCGCGACCTGCTGTAACTGAAATGCTTACTAGAGTTGGATTGTAGCGATTTATGGTTCAAGGCTCATTGGGAAAATAGTCTCTTGAGATGGCTGCCCACTTGATCAGATGAGACTGAGTTGACTTCCCTTTCACCGAATTTTCACGATTGAGATCTTTAATGCGGGTGGATGTGAGTTCAAGGTAAGCGTGTTGCTCAATCAAGGCAATGGAGTTAAGTATCTTTCCGCCCAAAATAAACTTAAAGGCAAGATTCATGGGAATTTCCCGCTATACAGATGTGAGGGGTATGTCTGGAACAACCTGCGAGGGAAAGAGTTCTATCTTCAGGAGGCTGAGTAAAATTACTTACTTGTAACTCAGTATGGTGGGAGATGTGAAGCGAAACCATGTCAGTAATTCTATAGTAAGTTTAAAGTTACGAATTATTGCGTCATAATCCTTAATATAAGCAAATCTTACATTACAACTCTTAACATAAACTTACTTTGTTAAAAAACTCTGACAAAAGAATAAAAAGCAACCCATGTACCATAAGGATTTCACGGTTGCAACCCTCCAGCGAAGAATCGATATATCTCACTTGGACGGAAAAGAGAAGTCCCATCCGGCTCGACGAATAATTTAATCCCATTCAATGGATAACCGTAACTCAAACACCACTAAACCCAGGATGTATTTCAAATGTATTTCGGTTCAACTACAGTCATAGCCTATAGTCTACAGTTTTGGGTATTACGTTTAATTGCCTCTAACGCCGTAACTTCGGTGTACTCCTTACTCCAGAACTTCTGTAAAGAAAACTTAAGGCATAAGATGTGCTTATTAAGCGTGTATGAACTCTAAATGAAGCTTTGGTAAAGTTCATTGATTTGGGATTTTCTCTTGCTATAGTTTAATTATAGAGCAGTGACAGAAAAAGATTTCTCTAAAACTTCTACTAATCGGGTGCGTCACTGACAGGGTAACTCCAACAACTGAATAAAAAGTCTCTAATAAGAGCAATTTATCTCTCAAAATCAAATTTTAGGGCTAGGTGAATCAGCACCAAGCTCACAGGTTCGTACATCTACTCGGAGAAAAGAAAAATGAAACTCGTTGCATCTACCGCGATCGCTCTCAGTCTAACATTTTCTACTCAAGTTGGCGCAGCTCCTGTTTCCGCCAATGCCAGCATGGAGAATAGAGTTAGGCAAGACCAGCCTGTGAGTCCTCAACAGCAGATAGAGGATGCGACAAGTGCTGATGGTAGTTATTGTACTCCTATGCTCCGCTTCTGGTTTCCTTATTGTGGATAAAACAACTATTTAAACTTCACGAAATACCCTCTTTGGAGAATAATTATACTTCAGGCGCAGAGGTAATTCAAACCTGAATGGGGTGTAAGTTGTTAGACTCTTACTATTGACCCCTGAGGTAATTATATGGAACGACGATGCTATCCATTCTGGTTCTTGGCAACTCTTCCCTATTGCTTTCTAATTTCAGTCAGCTCTGTTCAAGGGCAAGTTGTCCCAGATGGAACATTACCCACAAATGTTAATAGTTCAGACAATCTTCAATTCACGATTACTGGAGGCAGCCAAGCCGGAGAAAACCTTTTCCATAGCTTTCATGAGTTTTCTGTGCCGACAGGTGGAGCGGCTTGGTTTGACAACACTTCTACCGTTCAAAACATTATCAGCCGTGTGACCGGAAATTCAATCTCGAACATTGATGGTTTACTCAAAGCGCAAGGTAATGCCAATTTATTTCTCCTCAATCCTAATGGCATTATCTTTGGTACTGAAGCAGCGCTAGATTTGGGTGGTTCTTTTATTGCTAGCACAGCCAATAGCGTCAAATTTGCCGATGGCACAGAGTTCAGTGCCACTAATCCTTCAGCCTCATCGGTACTTACTGTCAGTGTTCCTGTCGGACTACAATTTGGAAACTCTCCAGGACGGATTATCAACCGCTCTCAAGCAAGTCGGGGTGAGCCGCAGGAGCAATTGAATGGTAGTTTAACTTCTGCGGGTTTGAGAGTAGATCCAGATAAAAGTTTAGCACTTGTAGGTGGTGAAATTATCTTAGAAGGCGGGAATCTAACAGCACCAAGTGGGCGGATTGAAGTAGGAAGCGTTGGTGGCAACAGTCTGGTTCAGTTGAATCTAACAAATCAAGGTTTGGCTCTAAGTTATGAGAAGGTTGAGAATTTCCAAGATATTCACCTATCTCAAGCAGCTATTATCGATGTAACGGATCTGGGTCCTTTTCCTTTGTTTAATAGTGGAGATATTGGCAGTGGTGATATTCAGATACAGGGCAGACATATAACACTCACTGATGGCTCACAAATTTCTTCTGTCACGTTTGGGTCAGTTTCAGCCGGCACTATAGTCGTAACTGGCTCAGAATCAGTAGAACTGATTGGATTTTCTGATTTGCGTGAGAGGTCTAGTAACATAAACACTATCACGTTCAATAACGCAGATGCAGGAAACATAAAAATTACTACTCGGCGATTAATTCTCCAGGATGGAGCAGGAATATCTACTAGTTCGTTTCCATCCAGAATCGGTCCGGTTAATACAGGTCGCAGTGGAAACTTAACTGTAACAGCCTCTGAATCGGTACAAATAAGTGGCAGTTCCCCAATCGTTGATGCGAGTGAATTAAGGGTTGATACCGAAACCAATGGAGATGCTGGAAATTTAGAGATTACTACAGGACGACTGATTATTGAGGACGGCGGGAAGGTGTCAGCAGCTACCTCTGGTGCAGGTCAGGGTGGAATGATAACGGTCAATGCCTCAGATTCGGTAGAAATCATTGGTACAGGTGTTGGTAGAGAGAATCAGATTAATTCCAGTGCTTTAGAAGCTTCAAGTCAAGGAACAGGCGATGCAGGAAACTTAACAATTACCACCAATAACTTGAGACTCCGAGATGGAGGAAAGGTATCAGCAGCTACCTCTGGTGCAGGTCAGGGTGGAACGTTAACGGTAAGCGCCTCAGATACTGTAGAAGTTCTTGGTAATGGTTTAGGAGAAGATGGTCAGCTTCTGCCTAGCCGATTGGAAGTTTCCAGTGAAGGAACGGGTGATGCAGGAAATTTAGCTATTACTGCCAATAACTTGAGACTCCGAGACGGAGGCGAGATCAGGGCGACCTCAACTCAAGCAGGGGGAGGTAACATTGACATCACGGCTGACGACGATATTCGTCTACGCGACGGTAGCTTGATTAGTGCCAGTGTTTTTGAGAGTGTCGGTGGCGGTGGCAATATTACCATTAACTCCGATGTTTTTATCGCTCTAGAAGATAGTGATATTCTGGCAAATGCGGTTGATGGCAGGGGCGGTGATATCACCATTATCTCTCCCGTATTTCTGGCGGACTTTTTCTCCAGTGGTCAAGGAACAGCCGTAGGTCGCAACCCAGGTTCGTTCGAGCCATTTCGGGGTAATGACCGAGTGGATATTTCAGTTGAGGCATTGGGTAGCGGTGATACAGGTAATTTATTTATATCCTCGCTGAATTTGAATCAAGATTCCCTCTCGCCACTATCAACCAATTTTCTGCCGCCAGAACAAGTGATTGCTGATAGTTGTCTCACTCACCGCAATAAGGAGCAAGGTAGCTTTATCGTTACAGGTACGGGGGGTTTACCGAATAACCCCTATGATCCGTTACAGGGTAACTATTCCGTTACTCAGGTTCAGGGAATTAGTGGCGATGCTGGACAACAAGCTACTGCGCCAACAGTCAATTCCCCATCCTCAACCCCCAGTTTCTGGAAACCGGGCGACCCAATTCAAGAAGCTCAGGGTATGATGGTAACGTCTGATGGACGTGTCGTCGTGGGTACGGCTCCGGAACTGGTAGCGATCGCGAATGCTGATGATTTAATCTGCTATCAGGCTGCATCACAAGAGGAATAGGCTGCGCGATCGTTTTACCCAATCGACTGGAACTTATGGGCAAAACTGACAGGCTCCCGAAGTCGGGGCGGGTTTAGTCAAGTTATCGGTTGGTGAAAAAATGTTATCGGTAAAACCTGCCCCTACACCCTCGGCTTTCAGCGTAAGTTGACACCAATGATAGCGATGCGCCTTGATCAGGGATAATTTTCCGAAAATGGTATTCCAGAGAGCGCAAATTTAAAGTTTTAGTAAAAATTGATTCCTTTAAACCTAATTTTTCGGTTCCAATTACTTGCCCTTGAATAAGGTAGAGAGAGCTAGCTTTCTAACCATCAAGGAGCGCTAAAAAAATAAGATGTGGAAAGACCTTAAACAAAAAATTTGGGCAGGGCGAGGCGTCTGGACGGTTGCTCCTGGTGTGGCTGGACTCGTTATTCTATTGCGACTTCTCGGCTTTTTACAGACTTGGGAATGGGCAGCTCTTGACCAATATTTTCGTTGGCGTCCTCAAGGACCTGTGGATGAACGAATTCTGATTGTGGGAATTAGTGAGGCGGATCTAAAAAAGGTCGGACAGTGGCCCATTCCGGATAATGTGCTAGCTGAACTCCTCAAAAAAATTAAAGCGCAAAACCCGAGAGTGATTGGTCTTGACCTGTATCGAGATTTACCGGTTTTGCCCGGTCATGACGAATTAGTCAATGTTTTTGAAACGACTCCCAATTTAATCGGGATAGAAAAAATTAATCAGCAAGATCCTAGCGCTAGTGTAGCTCCTCCACCCGTGCTAGATCAACGCGAACAAGTTGGGTTTAATAACGTGGTGATTGATGCGGATGGTAAACTGCGTCGATCATTGCTTTATATGCTAGACAACGATCAAGTCAGCTTCTCTTTTAGTATGAGATTGGCATTGATGTATTTAGCAGAGCAAGACATCATATCTCAACCCTCCCAAACAAATCCCCTAATGATTCATTTAGGAAAGGGGACGTTTCAACCTTTTTCAGCCAATGATGGTGGTTATGTGAGTGCTGATGACGGGGGATACCAGATTTTGTTAAACTATAAGGGTCCGGCTCGTACCTTTCCCAGGGTGTCATTGACAGAGGTACTCGAAGACCGGATACCACCAGACTTAATGCGCGATCGCCTCGTTTTAATTGGGGCAACGGCAACTAGCCTGAATGATTTCTTCTACACCCCCTATAGTGGTGATAAAATTGCCACCCAAGAGCGCACACCTGGGATAGAAGTTCAGGCTAACATGATTAGTCAATTGCTGAGTTCAGCCCTAGAAGGGCGTTCTGGACTGAAAACTTGGTCGGAACCAATCGAAGGGATCTGGATTTTTCTCTGGTCTTTGACGGGTGCAACCCTGTGTTGGGTGTTGCGAGATGCAGGAGGTTTAGCTAAATTACTCCCTCGTTGGACAGTAATTAGCCTTTTGTTCGCACTTGTCGGTCTGGTCGGGAGCAGCTACTTAGCCTTTATCATCAGCAGTTGGTGGATTCCTGTGATTCCCCCAGCTTTGGCGTTATTGGGTGCCGCTACAGCAACGACAGGGTACATCGGTAACTTCGAGCGTGAAGAGCGACACACCGTTATGAATTTATTCGGTCGCCATGTCACCAAGCAAATCGCCGAAGCAATTTGGCGCGATCGCGAACAACTTCTCAAAGAAGGACGTCTACGTGGTCAGAAGATGACTGCCACGGTTCTGTTCTCAGACCTGAAAGGGTTTAGTACAGTAGCAGAAAATATGGGTTCGGAAGTGCTGATGGCTTGGCTGAATCAATATATGGATGCCATGGCGGGAACGGTGCTAGATCATGGCGGTGTTGTGGATAAGTTTATCGGAGATGCAGTTATGGCTGTGTTTGGTGTACCGATTAAACGCACGACATCCGAGGAAATTGACCAGGATGCGATCGCGGCGGTAAACTGTGCGTTAGCCATGGCACAAAAACTGCAAACCCTGAATCAAGAATGGCAACGTCAAGGCTATCCGCAAACAGCAATGCGCGTGGGAATTGCCACCGGAGATGTCGTCACAGGTAGCTTGGGGAATGCTCAACGGCTTGACTACACCACCCTAGGAGATAGCGTAAATGTAGCGGCTCGATTAGAAAGTTACGATAAAACTCTCGATGGAGGAATTTGCCGGATTTTAATCAATGAAGAAACATACCAGCATCTACACAATCAATTCCCCACAAAACAAATCGGTCAGGTGAGACTCAAAGGGCGCGAACAGTTAACTGCCGTTTATCAAATTTTGCTGTAGTTGTTCAAAATGCCATGTATAATGATTTAGATTTTGTCAGCCAATAGCGCTATTGAGTCCAAAAGTCTTCAGGCAAAATTTTTCCACAGCTGGAGTAGGTGCATCACATCCCAACCCTTTGTAAAAGACCCTTATGAAACGAAGGACTTAATCTCATGAACACCACTCGGCAAAAATTAGTAACCATCATTGCCGGGACAGCTTCAATTGTTTCCCTGCAAATGTTCGGCTTTTTAGACCTACCTGAACCCCGGATTTTTTCGTCATCGAAGAATTTAGAAATTCTGACCTCGATTTGGAACGATTTACCTGCCAACGCAGAGTTAAACAAAACGTCAACCCATCGTTCGTCTAAACAATATATACCACCCGTGGCAAGTAATCCACGGCGGACAATAGGCTCGGGTTCACGCGGCTGTCGCCAATCGTTAACCAACGATTTAGTCACATTGTTGATTCCATCCGAAGAGTATGCGGGACAAACCACATCCGGTCATCCTACCTTTTTCTGGTACTTATCGCAGCCTGTACCTGAAGGTGTACCGATGCGGTTTGCTCTCGTGGAACCTGGAGTTCCAGAACCGCTCTTTGAGAAACAGATAGACTCTCCCAAAGTCGGGATGATACAGTTGCAAGTGCCGAAAGACCGACCCGAATTGCAAACTGGACGAACCTACAAATGGTCAGTCACTCTGGTTTGTAATTCCAAGCATCCATCGGCTAATCCCGTATTCATTAGCTGGATTGAGCGGGTATCCACACCAACCGCTTTAGAACCACAACGGCTATCTACTCCTCCGGCTAAGAATAATATGCCAACACAGGTGTGGCGCGATCGCGCTTGGAGTTATGCTGAGGCTGGGCTTTGGTACGATGCTTTAGCCGCAATGTCCAAAGTTGAAACCGCGAATTCTAATGAGCTAGCCACCAACGATGATTTTCTGGCTCTGCTGGAGCAAGTTGGCTTGACTCAAGTGACGCAGCAAGAACGGCTTAACATTGCCAAAAGACCGTGACTGTCGAAGAGAAAGCGGATAAAGCGTGAACATTAGTGCAATACCGGGAGTAGGGATACACCATGTAACCCTGCTCCCTATTTTAGGGGCTGCTGAATAAGTCTTGTGGTGGGGTAGGGAGCTGGGGGAGCTGGGGGAGCTGGGGAAGCTGGGGGAGCTGGGGGAGCTGGGGAAGCTGGGGAAGCTGGGGGAGCTGGGGAAGCTGGGGGAGCTGAGGGAGCTGGGGGAGCTGAGGGAGCTGTTCAGTTATTTCTGCCTTCTTGCACTAGGGCTTGCTGCATGAGTGTGTAAGATAGACCAGATAAGGGTTTTAAGCCATTTTTTCACCCAACATGTGCTTTCGTTTTTACACCCTTACGCTCTTGCATCCTTGGATTTTCACCTCCGCGATTGCAAAATCTTCCCCCAACAGAGGGTTGAAACTGTTCCCTGTTCCCTGTTCCCTGTTCCCTCCCCTCACCATAAAACTTATTCAGCAGCCCCTAACTAACTCCAATTCCCAATCAGAATAAACGGCGACCAAACCCCTGGATGATTATAGTTGACATTAGAAATCATCTTTAGCTGCGCCTGTCTTAACGCTTCTGCCCGGGTAATATCCGGTTGGCGCAGTTGGCGATAAAATTCGGCAATCAGCGGTACAGTTGCTTCATCATTGATATACCACAGCGTCGCTACCGCACTCTCTACACCTGCTCGAACAGCGACACCCGCAATTCCTAAAGCGGAACGATTGTTCCCTGTCGCCGTTTGGCAAGCACTCAAGGTGAGCAATTTCACCGCTTCTCGACGACCGCGAGAACGCAATAGATTGTCGAGTTCTTCAATACTAATTTGTTGATCATAACCCAGTATAAAGGTACTCTGGGAATCAACACCAAATTTTCCATGGGTTGCCATGTGAACCACGGGAAAATTGTTGCGTCGTAGTTTGGCTTGCAAGTTCGAGAATGTAAATTCCTGATCAATTAACTCTGTCCCGCCTAAGATTTCTTCAACCACATTTAACTCAGCTTCTACATTCGTCAGGGGGGCAAAGGGAGGTTTGGCAACGGTTAAACCCAGGCTCAGCGCTCTTAACTGATTGTGATCTAACGGTTGGCTGGTGGTTAATGACAGACTGGGAGTAATCGCAATGGGATATTTCTCAATCAAAAACGTTTGACCATCATGCAGCGCACTCATGGGTATCTGACGTAAGACGCCATCGTTGATGAAGACTAACGTCTTGGGTTGCATAATGGCTAAATCAGCTTCCATGGGACGAATCAGCCGATTATAAATTTTCTGCGCTTGAGGGATATACTGCTCTGTGGTGCGTAGTTCCAGAAAGTAGCGGAGCTGCTCGATCTCAACTTCCATCTCTTCCTTGCTGATCGGGATAGGATAGTTTTGCAGGGAACCATCAGGCGATCGCAGGATCATTTCGGTGCGATCGTTCAAAATGATGGAATAGATGACAGCAGCATTGGCATCCGCTAACCCTTCCTCATTTTGCGCTTTGTCTTTGGCGACTTGCACGCATTCATCGCCGAAAAAGTTTTCCAATTCTGCCAGTTTGAGCAGTTCGACGATATCAATTACCTCTTTGAGAGGTGAAACCCTTCGACTTCGCTCAGGGTTAACCGTTTCCTGGGAGTTGACTTCGCTCAAATCGCTACTGGAAGCATTGAGGAGCAAATCAATTAATTCCCGATAAATGGGTTCAACCTGTTCCCGGAAATCTAGTTGTAATTCTTTATTGGTGACTAAATCGCCGCGAATATTTTGCAACGTCGCGATCGCCCCTTCATAAGCAGAAATGGCGGAGGCGATGTTACCTCTGGCTTTCAGCATCCGCCCCGCTTGCCATTGCCAGCGATATAAACTATCAGAGGATTGAATTTGCTGGGCGCTAAATTCAGCTTGGCGGGTTAAATTCATCGCTGTGCTGTAGTCTCCGGCTGATTCATACACCTGTCCTAAGCTCCCTAGGGCAAAGGATTGGGCTTTGGCATCGCCTATTTTTTGGGCTACTGTTAACGCTTGGGTTAAAAGCTGGATCGACTCCTGAATTGAAGCCTCTGACTTGATCTGTTGAAAACTTTCGGCTAGGTGAATCAAGGTATAGGCTTTCTGTCGTGAATCAGGTATTCCAGGGAGGAGTTCTCTGACTCGTTGCCAATTGCTCTGGAGAAATTCCTGATCAGCATCACTCAAGGGTTGGGCTGAATTGTCTGCAATATTGGCTGAATGACGACTAATCACCCAGCGATTTAAATTCATTAAAGCTTTAATTTCGGTCAAACTGCCTAAAGCTTGCGCCGTTTCCAGACTTTGCTCAAAGAATAGTCTGGCTTGCGTCCAATCCTGAAGCGCCTCTTGGGTTAAGCGTGTCGCCTGTTGCACATCTCCTTCTAACTCAGCCACCTGCGCCTGATAACTGGATCGGCTGGCTCTGCTGACATAAACATTTCCCACGTTATTTAAAGCCGTGGCGATAAAACTGTTATTATTCAAGGCGCGGGCAATTTTTAGGCTCTGTTTGTGGGCAGAAATCGCCTGATCATAGTTGCCTAAACTCCAGTGGGCATTACCTAAAGCACCTTGAGCGGCAGCTTCTGCTAAGGAATCTTGGTATTCAGTGGCGAGTTCAATGGCTGACTCTAAGATAGTAATCGCTCGCGGATGTTGTCCCAAATCATTGTAAGCTTGGGCTTGTTCCGTTAATAGCCCAGCTATCCGTTTCTGGTTTTCGGCATCCGGTGAAGCCTGGTAAATTTGAATCGCCTTTTCCCAGTGCGCGATCGCCTGAGCCAGTTCCCCCGTTTGCCGATAGGCTAAAGCCAGGTTATTGTGAACAATTGCTCGATCATTTTCGTCGGTAATTTGAGGTAAGGCTTGTTCCCATAAGTTAATGGCTTGGGAAAATTCTCCGATTTGATAGGATGCAATTCCCTTGGACACGAGCTGTTTTTCAGAAGCCGGTGTGAGCAATTGCTGCTGTTGAATTTCTGTGGCGGGTTCGGCTTGCCCAGTGGACCAGGGATGAAAGCTGATACAAAAGACAAGGCTGGCTAAAGATAATCCAATAAATCGACGCCAAAACTGCCAACCGTGGGACATTTTTCGGAACAATGATAACAATTAACTCTATTTTATAAAATTTTTATCTGAACTGGGTGATCTGAATTTGAGAGTTTTTGGGTTTCTCAACGGATAAAAACAGGGGACAAAGCGTCTCCTAAGCTGCTACTATATTGTATTTCTTCCGGTCACTGATGCTGAAAGTAGAACAAGAAATAAAAGAATATTACCGAGTATGAATGCTATGGGGGATCAATTGAGGTTTTGGCTCACTAAATGCTTGATAGCGATCGTCAGAATAATTAGGACAGGATTAACGGCTCTGAGATACTCGAATCAACCGTTTATTCTCTGCTGCTTACCCTCTCCCTTTTGCGATCAACAGTCCGGGGTTTCTCTGCATCCTTGTCAACTGATGAGCTGGGCGCTACTGTTTTATGTTTAAATGCTTTCTTTGGGCTTTAAATTTGGTGTATTTGAGCTGGAGTGGTATCGCCTTCGCTCAGGGTTTACCATCGATGAGCCAAACGACTCCAGAGATTCCACCGGGTATCCTGGAACCCACTCGTCCCAATCTGCCTTCTTTGCCGACGACGCCCCCAGAGACGCCTCCATCACTTCCCCCCCTCACACCTACCCCAGAACCCTTTCTGACGCCAGTACCCGATTTGGAGGTTAATGTCACGGTTGAACGAGTTGAGGTATTAGGGAGTACGGTTTTTTCCCCGGCTGAATTGCAAGATGCTGTTGCGCCCTTTATTGGTCAAAATGCTTCCTTTGAAGAACTCTTAGCAATTCGCACGGCGATTACCGAGTTATATACAGACAATGGCTACACTACCTCAGGTGCTTTTCTGCCGTCTCAGGATATTACCGATGGTGTGGTGAGTATTCAGGTGGTTGAAGGGGGCATTGAACGCATTGATATTCAAGGATTAGAGCGTTTGCGGGATGATTACGTGCGATCGCGGATTCAGTTAGCGACGCAAACCCCGGTGAATATTCGTCGCTTGGAGGAAGCGTTGCAACTGCTGCAACTTGATCCGGTACTCGATCAAATTCAAGCCGAGTTATCAGCGGGAACGATGGCTGGAACCAGTGTGTTAACCCTAGAGATAGAAGAAGCAAAACCTTGGACAAGTGCGGTAATTGTCGAGAATCGAGACTCTCCCAGTGTGGGTTCCTTGGGGGGAACCGTGAGAGTCGAGAATCGGAATCTCTTGGGATTAGGCGATCGCATCAGTGCCGATTATGGCATAACCGAAGGGGTGGATCAGTATAGTCTGAGCTATGAAATTCCCCTGAATCCCAGGGATGGTACGTTAAGTCTCAGCTATAACCGTAGCGATAGTGATATTGTTGAAGATCCGTTTTCGGTCTTAGATATTACCTCTAACTCAGAAACCTTTTCTGTTGGGTTTCGCCAACCGATTGTCCATACGCCAACGAGTGACTTTGCCCTTTCCTTGTCCCTGGATTTGCGTCAAAGCCAAACCTTTGTCCTAGATGATATCCCCTTTTCCTTTTCCCTGGGACCCGAAGATGGGGAATCGAAAGTAACTGTGGTGCGGTTTAGTCAAGACTGGCTTAACCGTTCTACTGATCGCGTCTTAGCCGCGCGATCGCAGTTTAGTTTTGGCTTGGATGCGTTTGACGCCACCCTCAATGACACGGGTACGGATGGACGGTTTATGAGTTGGGTGGGACAATTTCAGTGGGTGCAGGCTTTAGGGGCTGATAGTATTATTATCGCTCGTGCGGGAGCGCAATTATCGAATGATTCTCTCTTACCGCTAGAACAGTTCAGTATGGGCGGAATTGATACCGTGCGAGGGTATCGCCAAAATCAGCGCGTGGCTGACAATGGAATTATTGGTTCTGTGGAAGTTCGTTTGCCGATTATCAGCCAACCGGAGGGAATTGGAATTGTGCAAATTGCTCCGTTTTTCGATATTGGCACCGTTTGGAATCACGAAGATGAGGTGACTAACCCTAACACCTTAGCCAGTCTTGGGTTAGGACTGTTGTGGCAACGTGATCCCTCGTGGTCCGCACAACTGTATTGGGGAATTCCCCTGAATAGCGTTGAGGATGAAGGCGGTTCTCTACAAGATAATGGGATTACTTTTTCTATTATTTTTCAACCCTTTTAACCCTTAGCTACTTTTTCCTGCTATCCCTTCTGCCTTCTGCCTTCTGCCTTCTGCCTTATCCCAACTCAAACGGGGGCAAGTGACCCGAATTTAGTATCATTAACGTCGCCGCCAATGGGCGATGAGGCGATAGAGGAGAGCAAAGAGAAAGGGTGAACTAAACAGCAGACTCCAGAAGAAAATGGGTGAGGATAAAAACGAAAAATCGGTGTAGGATTTCGGTTGGGGTTGTTGTACGGAAATCGCCGTGGCGGTTAAGCCGCTAATTGCCAGTCCAATTCCAGCTAAGGCGATGGTATTATCGAGAGCGCGATCGCTCTTGGTTTGCTCAACGTCGATAATCCCTTGTAGCGTACTATTCAGGTTCTCTAGTAACGTGAGTCCCGGTTGGAAGTTCTCACAGTCGGAGGCAACTTGACGCTGGTATTTTTGGGCGTAGAGTTCACTGCTGAATTTTTCCAGAACCTTTAAGTCACACCCTGAATACTCTTCCTGCATACTTTGCAGCCGATACTGATAGTTTTCCAGGTTAATGGTTAGGGTGCGGCTTTGGTTTTGTAGGGCGTTTAAGGCAATAGCATAATCCGATAAATTAATCAAGTGATCTTTCATCGTTTGTTGCAAATGTCCCAACCTGATCCGGTTTTTTTCACATTGTTCAGTCATCTGTTTAATTTTTTGGATCGCGGGTTGAATCTCCACATATTCCCGTTTAAGGCGAGATTTCTGGGCTTGGCTTTGGTAATACGACCAGACAATTTTATGGCGGTATTGAAACAAGCACAACCAGTCATAATAGCTGGCTTGTACCTGGGTTCGCATGGCGTTGGGGGTGGAGTCGTGGGGAAAAAGCCAGATTAACAGGTGATGGCTTTCTTGGCGATAGACTTGCCAAAATTCGGCAGGGGATAAACCGGGATTTGCGGGACGATACCAGAGTTCAAATAGAGTTGCACCGTTTAACTGTCCTTTGCCGATAATGTCTCGTGTCCAGTTATAATTGCTGAGGAGTTGAGTGTAGCAATCTTGGGCGATTTCCTCAATCTCGGTATCAGTTTTTGGGGTAGTCAGTTGACCCCAGAGTAACCAGGTTTGTCCGAGGGTTCCGGTTTGTTGGGATAGGCGTTGAATTAGGTCTTGTTTTAGGGAATAGAAGGGTTGATCATCAAGGTTTTGGGGGTCATCATTAAATTGATGATTGGCATTCAGTTTACCGGAATAATTCACCTGAAGCGCGTAAGTGTCACCCAGTTGTAGAGGATAGTACCAGCCATCTAAGGGTGAGGGGAATTTCTCAATGGCATTTTGAGTATTGAGGAGTTGAATCGGATCGGTATCTGGGGTTTGGTGATGCGGAAGTTGGGCGTATTTTTCGTTAAAATCATGTTCATCTAAATTGCCGTAAACTTTATGCCAAAAGTTGTAGCGGTTTTGGTTAATTTTATCAGAACTTTGTCCTAATCCTTCTTTGAGGTCATAGAGGAAAAGGTTAATGCTAGGATAGATAATAAAATTAGACATATTAGTAGGGTGGGCATTGTCCACCTAAATTGTTCAGTCTTTACCCCGAATCCCTTGCCAAAGGCGTTTGAGAAGATTGGGCTGATTTTTTGTCTTCGCTTTGGTGACAGAATCCGAAGCGTTAAAAGTATCAATAGCCGAATTGGTCAATTCTTGCGTTGGTTCATTCGATAAAGGGAGTGGTGGTAATCCTTTGTTGCGAATACCTGCATTTTGATCTAGCCGTCTCTGTTCTGCTTGGTAAAGTTCATTTAAAGGAGGATAGTCTTCAACAATAATATCCAGATTCCCGATAGTATCAGGATTGGCTTTCATCGTTTCCGCCAAATCATTGAATTGAGACTGTACATCCGGCGGTAAAGGATTATCTAACTGCGCCAAAGCATTCAAGCAAGCCGTTAGTAATCGTTGGTCACTAGAATCCATCTCTACACCTCTCCATTCACCTTACCTTATTTTCCCATTAAATCAGACTCCCAACCACCCACTCCCTCTGCGAACCTCTGCGTTAACCTCTGCGTCCTCTGCGTTGAAAAATACAATGCTCAACCAGACAAATTATAACCAAATTGCCGCAAAATTGTAGGGTGCGTTACGCTTCGCTAACGCACCATCAGCCCTCACCCCCAGCCCCTCTCCCAAGCTTGGGAGAGGGGAGCAAGAGGGAACCTGTAATCGTAAACGCCGCCCAATAATAGGGATGCTCAAAGATTTTCTCTTGTAATTGATCCCGTTCCATTTTGTCAATTTTCCATAACTCATTTTTAATAAAAGGACGCAGCGGCTTCTCCTCTCTTGGTAATTGTTGAAAAATAACCTGATAATATCGCGCCAGCTTCTTATTCGTGAGATTCCTTAACCACTTTTGCGCTTTCACCAACGCCACCGCAGGCGGTTTACCCTTTTTCAGTTGCCAGTAAAAATAAACCATGAACAGGAAACTACTAATATTATCGGGAATCGTCCACAGGGTACTCAAAACATGAGAAACGCCTTGATAAACAAACGCACTGACTAATCCCACATAATCCTTTTCGATGGTTTCTCTTCCAGTAAGCGCCGTTTCACAGGCGGCGAGGGTGACAAGTTGATAGTGATTTAAGCAAAGCTGACGGATATCGTTAATCGTTAGTTTATCCTGATCATTGAGCAGCAATGCTGAGTTTTGTGGTCTCTCATTATTATATGTTCCATGTCCGGTAAAGTGGAAGATAGTGTAATTTCCGTTAATCGCATCGGTAACGGCTGTTTTAGTCGCCTTTTTACCCGACAGGCGCTGAGAATTGGGGAACAATTGAGCAATCGCTGCCGATTCAATTTCTGCGTAGGGAAGCGGTTCACAGTCTTTGTGAGGCGGATAGTCTACCTGTAGGGGCAAAATATGTGGTGTCTCTTCACGGTTATTTAAATTGAGTCCAATTTGGGCGCTGGGAAGATAGGTAATCGTGAATATATCGGGAAATAATGCATGGATAGGAAAGCGGTGTAAGTCGCGGTGGGGAATTAGAATTAGATTTTGAATGGGAGTGCTGGGATTGGTGATGGATTCGGGATTCAGTTGAGTTAAAATAGCGGGAATATCCAGGATATGCCGTAATTCTTCGAGTAAGTTAGGTAAATTATCCTGCCAAGATTGCCCCAATTCTTGCTTCCCCTTTTCCAAATAGCGTTGTTCTTGCTCCCCCCTTTCAAAGGGGGGCTGGGGGAGATTCTTCCGATAATCCTGATAATATTCATCCCAGGTTTTAATCCAATCCTCTAAGGGTTTAATCCCCCTGACTTCCCCCGACGCGGGGAGAGGCGCATCAATAATAATCGGATTTTCGCGATTGTGTTTAATAATAAATGTCGTCAGGGCATTCAAACTCAGATACCAATAAACAATCGCGGTTGTAGGATTAGTGAGGGATTGAATCTGGCGATAATCGGGACTCAGCGTGGTTTCATTTCGGGCGTCAAGTATCCAGGTGAGATAGAGATTTTTATTCATCTCGGCGGCTTCTAATGCCGAGATGGGTTCACCCTCTTTGACTAAATCATCAACCCGCATTTGAGAGAAGGAGATAAATTTAGCCAGGAGTTGGCGTTTCTGGAACGTGGATTTTTGACTATTTAATAGCCTTTGGAATACCTTTAAGCCTTGGTTGCGCCATTGCTTGGCTTCTGTGTCTTGGTTTAAGCCCAATAAAACGCGAATCAGGTTTTGGAGAACCTGTAAATGCTGTTCAGGATAGGCGTCTGGGGTGAGGGTAATCAAGGCTTGGTGATATTCGGTTACGGCTTGATGCCAATAGTCGCGGTAATTGCGCTGGTACTTTCCTTGCTGATAGTGGGCGTATCCTATTTCTCGATGCAATAGTCCCCAACCTTCGGGATGAGTGTCTTGGGGACAATGCTTTAAGCCTTCCTGATACGATAACAACTGACCTTGATAACCCCGTTGAGTCAAAGTAGGATTAGGCAAGATTGGGAAAACATTGGGAAATTGGAACTGTAAAAAAGTCGCCGCTTCGGGATTATAGTGTGGGGCTTTTCCAGCCGCAATCCCTCGGTTTATCCAAGTTTCGTGGGAATCAGGTTTGAATTGAAGGGCTTTATCAAAAGATGCGATTGCCTCTTCATGTCGTTGTAAATTATTGGAAAGTAAAGTACCCCGGTTGTTCCAAGCGTTGTGGGAATCAGGTTTGAATTGAAGGGCTTTGTCAAAAGATGCGATTGCCTTTTCATATTCTCCTAAATCAGCCAGCACCCCACCCCGGTTGTGCCAAGTGTCGTGGGAATCAGGTTTGAATTGAAGAACTTTGTCAAAAGATGCGATCGCTTTTTCATATTCTCCTAAATTAGCCAGCGCCACACCCCGGTTGTACCAAGCTAAGTGGAAATCAGGCTTAATTTGAAGGGCTTTGTCAAAAGATGAGATCGCCTCTTCATATTCTCCTAAATCAGCCAGAACCCCACCCCGGTTGTGCCAAGCTACGTGTTTATCAGGTTTGAATTGAAGGACTTTGTCAAAAGATGCGATCGCCTCTTTATACTTTCCTAAGTTAGCTAGTGCTTGACCTCGTGTGTTCCAAGCATTGACACAATCGGATTGAATGTGAAGGGCTTTTTCAGAAGAGACAAACGCTTCTTCATATCGTCCTAAGTTAAACAGGGGTAAGCCGCGATTGCACCAAATTTGGTGGCAATCGGGTTGGATTTTCAAGGCTTGATCATAGCAAGTGAGTGCTGCTTCATATTGCCCTAGGTTATCCAGAGCCATGCCCCGACTGTTCCAAGCTTCGTGGAAATCAGGTTTGATTTGAATGGCTTTGTTCCAAGATGCGATCGCTAATTCATATTTTCCTAACTCAAAATATTCACATCCCTGATTAAACCATTGCTGCACTAAATATTCATTGATATCCCGTCCTTCTGGTGGTGTCATTTAACAAAGTTCTCCTTCTGTCAAATCAGTTCCATCCCTGACTTACCCCAGTTAGCAGTTGCCGAAATAGCTGCTGATAGTCTGCATCACTGAGGCGTTGAGGTTTCACCCGCCTGTGTCGTTTCTGTTTGGGGAAGGGGGGTAATATGGGCTGAATTAGCCGGATTAGCCACCGCCAAAACTGCTTCACCATTGGCTTGTGGGAAAGGGGGTATTGTTTTAGTGTATATCGTTATTTTATCAATGGACAATTAATAATTGATAATTGATAATTGATTAATTGGGTCTCTCGAACTTGTCACCCTCATCCCCTAACCCCTTCTCCCATCGAGGGAGAAGGGGAACCAGACTGTTCAATATACTATGATAAGTCTCTAAACTACTTCCTCTTACATACCTCTTGCTCCCCTCTCCCCGGAGTGGGAGAGGGGCTGGGGGTGAGGGGTTTTAGTTAACATCAATATCACGAACACCCTTGGCGTCTTTTGACAATTCAATCGGTGATATAGCGCTTTCTTTTTCTTTTAATTTATCCAACGCCACACCCCAGTTTTACCAGACTAATTGGCAATCCGGTTTAAATTAAATCGCTTTCTCATCAGATGCGTTTTCTATTCATACGCCATTTTAGTAAAGGGCGACCCGATCCAATTGAGTGGATGGGTGGCGTTCATTGATGCAGGCGAATCGCCCCTACAGCATCGTCGGCTTGTGTTTGTTCAATCCTGTTTAAATAGTTGCCGACTGTAGGCTGAAATCCCCTCCAACTAAAAAATATATTTTGCCATCTCCCTCATCTCCCCCTCACCTCACCACTGATTCAGCAACCCCTATTGATGTCGGATCATGTCATAGATTTTCACATACTTAGATGCCGAAGCACTCCACGAATAATCATACGCCATACCTTGAATCGCCAGTTTCCGGAACTCTTCTGGATAGTCATACCACAATCCCAACGCTCGATCCATGGTAGATTCCAGCGCATAATAATCGGTATGATTAAATACATAGCCATTGCGTTTTTCCATGGGGTGATTCGGGTGGTGATCGCGGTCAAATACAGTATTGACCAGTCCCCCCACACTCCGCACAATTGGCACGGTTCCATACTTTAACCCAATGATCTGAGTCAGTCCGCAGGGTTCGTAATTACTTGGAACCAGCATAAAATCGGCTCCAGCATAAATCAAATGAGATAACTCTTCATTAAAGCCCAGTTCCAAGTGAACATCAGGATTATCATTTAAGTAGTATTTCTCGTGCCAAAACCAGGAATTAATTGCCGCCGCTGTTGCTGATCCTAATAAAACGAATTGAGCGCCCTTATGCAGGGAGTAATAGATGGCATGATGAACCAAATGCACGCCTTTTTGATCATCTAAACGACCAATAAACGCCACAATTGGTTTATCAACATCCTGAATTAATAGCTGTTCCCGCAACGCTTTTTTATTTTTCGCTTTGTCTTCAAAACTATCCGGGGCGTAGTGACAGGGAATATAGCGGTCTTGTTCTGGATTCCAAAAATCATCGTTAATGCCGTTGAGAATTCCGGTAAACTTATCCTGATGTAAATGTAATGTATGACCTAACCCACATCCGATGGGCGTGAACCGAGCTTCCCAGGCATGATGAGGCGAAACCGTCGTTATCGCATTGGCGTAAACAATACCGCCTTTCATAAAGTTTAAGGCAAAGGGATTAAAATTATCTTTCAGGCGATCATCCTGAAAATAATAGCCTTCTCGATTCAACCCGGTTGCCCACAGGATTTCACTTCCCCCCATTCCTTGGTGTTTAAAGTTGTGGATGGTGTAGCATATCCGTTGACTTTCCATGCCATGATATTTGTAGATCTCAAACAGCATGACTGGGAGTAAACCCGTCTGCCAATCGTGACAGTGGATCACATCAGGACGCTTATTACTCTGAAGCAGAAACTCTAACGTGGCTTTACAGAAGAAAGCAAACCGCACGTTATCGTCATCACAACCGTAGTAGCAGCCCCGATTGAAGAAATTATCCTGGGAATGAGGTTCGATAAAGAAACAGACTCGTCCATGCACCCAACCACAATAGACAGAACAGTGAATCGCCGCACCGTACCAGGGCACCCATAGATTAATATAGGCATCATGGAGTCCCCAGATGTGGTCATAGCGCATGTTGTCATATTTGGGCAGAATCAGTTCGACGCAATGCCCCTGAATCTCTAACTCCCGACTCAGACCATACACCACATCCCCTAAGCCGCCGGCTTTGATTACAGGGGCGCATTCAGAGGCAACCTGGATAATATACATTCCGCTTCCTCACTTAATTATCCCGTTTATTTAAACTAAGATGTTGTACCATTTTTAGTCAGCCTCTGTCATCCGCTAGGCAGGGGAAGCTGGGGAAGATGAGGGAGCTGGGGGAGCTGAGGGAGCTGGGGGAGCAGAGGGAGCTGAGGGAGCTGAGGGAGCTGGGGAAGCTGGGGGAGCAGGGGGAGCTGGGGAAGATGGGGAAGATGGGGGAACAATGTAGAGACGTGCCATGGCACGTCTGGGAGCTGGGGAAGCTGGGGGAGCAGGGGGAGCAAATGACAAATGACAAATGACCAATGACAAATGACAAATGACCAATGACCAATGACAAATGACCAAGGAATCATGTACGTATTAATCGGCGGCGCGGGATTAGTGGGGTTAAGTTTAGCCCAGCAGTTAGTGGAATTAGGACATACGATCGCGATTATTGATAAAGACCCTGCGGCTTGTCGGTATGCTCGCGAACAAGTGGGAGTTATGGCATTTGAAGGGAGTGCTGTCACCACCCAAGTGTTACTCGAAGCCGGGATTCGCAAAGCCGATGCGATGGCGGCGGTGCTGCGAGATGATGCCTTGAATCTGGCAATGGTTACCCTGGCTAAACACTATGGCGTTCCCCATATTATTACTCGCATCCGCCAACGGGATTTTAAGGAGCCTCTACGGATTGCTGGCGCTCATCATATTATTAGCACGGTTGACCTAGCCGTCAATCGCATGGTCAACGCGATCGAATATCCAGAAGTGGAATCGATTATGCACTATGAACAGGGTCAAGTGGAAGTGTTTAAACTGGGAGTACCGGGGGAATCAGATGTTGCAGGGCGTACTGTGGCTCAAGTGATTCAGGATTCTCGGTTTCCAGAGGGTTCCTTAATCATTGGCTATCAACACCATCCCCATGCAGATTTAGTGATTCCCAATGACAATACGGTACTTGAACCCGGATCAACGATACTCGTGGTGACAAAAGCAGAATTGTTGCACCAAGTTATCGATTTTTTAGGCGTTGGTTTTAAACTTGCACCACTCTAATTGATCGAGGGAACAGGGAACAGGGAACAGGGAACAGGGAAGGGAGATGAGGGAGATGGGGAAGATGAGGAAGATGGGGGAGATAAACAATCAATAATGAACCATGAACAATCAACAGTGAACAAATGACTCAAGCTCAAGTAAGATTTTCTAGCTTTGATGACTATCTGTCATATAGTGACGGGACAGACAAGCTATATGAATTGTATAACGGAAAGCTGATCGAAGTGCCACCAGAATCAGGAGAAAACGTTAGCATCGCCACCTTTTTACTCTTGCAGTTTGTTCCTATCGTCGGTTACTTGCGGCTGAGAAGTCATGGATTGGAACTTGAAGTGCGCGGAGAACCCAGAAATCGCTACCCAGATTTAACGATTATTCGAGACGAACATATCCCCCAACTACAGCCCCGCAATACAATCCGGCTATCTATGCTTCCTCCCCTGCTGGTGATTGAAGTCGTTAGTCCTGGTGAACTACAGCGCGATCGCGACTACATTGCCAAGCGGCGACAGTACGAAGATTTGGGCATTCCTGAATATTGGATTGTAGACCCCCAAGTTCAATCCGCGATTGTGCTAAATCTACAGGATCAAGTTTACCAGGAGGTGGGCATATTTCAGGGATATAGCCAAATTGTCTCACCCACGTTTCCTGAACTAAACCTCACCGCTGAAACCCTGTTGAATGCTGGTCATTGAATCAGCGAGAGGCAATTATTAACCAGGATAAGGGCGGGTTTTGTTGTACAGTTATCCGTTAGATGCATTACGTTTGTTTCTAAACCCGCCCCTACAGTTTCGTGCTGCACTAATCATCTTCTAATTTTAACAACAGCTCATCAATCCGTTTAATCCGCTTTTGTACCACGACTTCAGACAGAATTCGCTTCCGCAGGGCGTTTAAGATACACTCAAATCTGGGAATTCTCTATTTTTACTACAAGTTATTAAGCTAAGATGTGAGTGATTGAATATGATTCTCGAATATGACGAAAAGTTCCTCTTTTGTTATCTTTGATTCAACCACATTCAAAACCAACTGCTCAGCTTCAGCTTTGGAAAGAGTAAGTTGGTAACCGTTAAGCTGAAGAAATGTAATTGCTGTTGCTAGGGCAATCCTCTTATTACCATCTATAAAAGCATGATTCTTTGCTAAATGATAAAGATAAGCGGCTGATTGTTCATGAATGGTTGGATGAAGTAATTCACCCAAAAAAGTTTGCTGGGGCTGGGAAAGAGCCGATTCAAGTAAGCCTTTGTCTCTTAAACCCAGCGCCCCACCAAACCGTTCTATCAATCTATCGTGGATAGCTATAACTGCATCTTCTGGAATAAATTCAGGATTTTGCAAGGTTGGCGTACACCTCTGCCCATTCATCCTCAGTATCCATGAACGCTTGTATAGCTCTCATCGTTAAAGAATCTGAAGTTGTACTTTGTTCATTTAGTGGATTAATACTTTGTGAAGCACTCGGCTGAGGATTATTACTGAAAACTGTGGCTCCGTTACCCTCCTTAATAGGCTGCCGACGACGATGGGCAGCATAAACCACCTTATTGGGGTAACCCCTAACGATCTTGATACGACAAGCCTCTATCACTACTGTTAATGAATTTCGACGGTCAGTGATAATTTTGCTCATCCCTTTTTCACCTTTACTGTCACGGCAGTCTCTGGGAACATCTTGGATTGATTTCGCTATCTGGCAATACACTTACCTGTATAACTATAACATACAGGAGGTAAGCCTAAATTTATGCCATGCTGCACTAATCATCTTCTAATTTTAACAACAGCTCATCAATTTGTTTAATCCGCTTTTGTACCACGACTTCAGACAGAATTCGCTTACGTAGGGCGTCTGTTAACGCCCCTTTCTCTGCTAAAAGTAATTGCCGACGAATGGCTTCTAGTTTCGTGCGATCGCTCCGATTTTCAGGTGAATGTTCGGGACGTTGATTATAGATTTCTCGCAAGGTTCTATCAGCGGTGGCGACTCGCAGTTGATAGGAGGCTCGCATTTCTTCGTAAATTGATTTCGGTAATACTCCAGTTTTCAGGAGACTCGCTAATTCATCCTGTGCGGCTTTAGCTGTCATCAGTTGAGCTTGTAATTCCTCAATTTGCTGATAGGATTCTGACCGATAGGATAACTTTAAATGCCGTACCACCCATGGTAAACTTAACCCCTGTCCCACCAAGGAAACCAAAACAATTCCCAAAACGATCGCCAGCAGCGTCTCTCGTCCGGGTAAATCAGCAGGTAGACTCAAGGCTAAGGCGGTAGAGAGGGAACCTTTAATATTACCAGCTAATAGGATATGTCGCCAACGTATCGGAATCGGTTTATCAAAAAAACGGACGAAGGCTAACAACGGATAAACGGTAAGCAGACGCCCGACTTGATAGGCAATGAAGGCTAAAAGGATAGCGGGTAAGGTTTGCCAAATGGTAATAATGTTTATCTCTAAGCCAATCAGCAAGAAAATAAACGTATTCACGCCAAACCCAGCATATTCCCAGAAGCTAAATAAGGTCACTTGATTCGAGGCGGATGTTACCTGGGAATGCTCAAAATTACCCACAATAAGTCCGGCGATGACTACAGCAACCACACCGGATACGTGTAATAACTCTCCCGCTTGGAATGCGCCTAAAGCCAGAGCCACGGTGAGCAAAAGTCCGCCCAAGGGATCATCGGTTTGGCTCAATAATCCAATACTCAGATATCCCAACGCCGCGCCGACTAAAGCACCACCAATTAACACGAATAAAAATTCTTGAATCACATCCAGCGCGGATAAGGCTCCTGTTTCATGAATCGTCAAAATTAGGCTAAATAAAACCAACGCGACATCATCATTGAGCAGGCTTTCTCCCTCAACCAGAGTTACCAGTCGGTGGGGAACCGAAACCTCTTTAAATACAGCAATGACTAAAGCGGTATCAGTAATGGATAAAATTACCCCCACCATCGCAGCGGGTATCCAATCAATTCCTAATTCAAGTCTCAATAAAACTGAAGTAATTCCCGAACAGATCAATACACCGGGTCCGGCGAGTAAAGCAATCGGTTTAATCGTGCTGCGGAGACGGGAAATATCGGTATTAATTGCCGCTTCAAACAGGAGAATCGGTAAAAAGAGATTAAAAATCAGCGCTGAATCTAACCCGATACGACTCGGTAAGAGTTCCGTAATCGCTAATCCGGCTAACACTAACCCCGTAATATACGGGATACGGAATCGCCGCGAAATCAACGCCACGCCTGTAGCGACGAGTAACAGAATAATTAAGAAACTGACGACTTCCGCCACATTCCCATTATCCTCACCGACGGGAACCGCCAGGAGGATGCGATCGCTAAACCATTGCCCAGGGTTTGTGAGTGTTAAGCTGGTGATGCTATTCGTGATCAATGAATTCACTCTTGGCTCAATCCCGTATCTTTCATGTAACTTAACAGCCAATTCGCCATCGTAGCGCGACGAGTCTGTCTCGGACCAAATTCGCCGATTTTATAGCCTTTAAATCCTAACTGTTCTTTCAATAACTGTTTATTTTCCTTGGGAATTGAACGAGTGAGTTTAGTGGTGGCGGGACGACTCTCGATAAAGTTGGGGGGTTCTGGATAATTCTCATACCAGTCTGGAGGTACGTTGGTACAATCCCATTGGCTTGTTTCTGGGTCATAGCGATACCCCAAATAATGCCAGACAAGCTGATTTACGGTATCATCATCTAGTTCTTCGTTCAAGATTTGCCAAAGGGTTTCGGTATTGAGTGGAGGAATTTGAGGCATCAGTTTAACAGTTTTGAGTTTTGGGTTTTGAATGTGTAGGGGCGGGTTTGACGACTATCCTTTCTGGGCTTACCCAAATGCGACTAAACCCGCCCCGACTTGACCCTTCGCTTTTCGGGCATGGTTTTGAGCGGCTATTTGGCGCTAGCCATTGATGATAATGTTACCTCAAAACCTGTTCTTCTGGAGTCGGATAGTGTTGAGTGTAGAGAAATAACCGGGTACGTCTGGTGGTGAGTTAATCCTAAGCCGAAGGTTTGGCTAACAGGACTTGTGCGTACCTGATACCGATTTAACCAATAAGGTAGAGTACAAAAGATGCACTCACATTGATGTATAATCATATAAGTAATATTGTGAAATTATGTCAACCTGTGGTTTAGGCATAATGTTGACAAAAATTTCAATGTTATTCATAAAAGTAAGGTGGGCATTGCCCACCCTACGGAGATGCGATCGCGGATTGGATGGCTTACTGCCAGACAAACACTTTGGCTTCGTATCCGCCAAGGTCAAGGGTTAAAGTGTTATTGCTGGCTTCCACCTCATAGTTACCTGTCCATTCGTGCCAAATTCCATTCTCCGGAAAGTTGGAAAGAGTATATCCAGTGAGGAAATTATCAGAAAAATTGGCAACGACAGCAACACGAGATCCTTCACCATTCCAGCGCACATACGCTAGAACTTTGGCGTCTGCATCTTCAAAGAAGAAATTAATGTTCTCTGCATAGAGAGCCTGATTGTTTTTTCGCAGTCCGATTAACCCTTTATAGTAGTCGCACAACCCGCGATTATAATCATTACTCAGTAGTTGCCAATTAATCTTTCTGGATTCAATGGATTTCGGCTGATATTCCCCGAACTCTTCACCCATCCAGAGTAAGGGAATACCGACTGCTGTCATTAACAAAACTGCCCCTAACTTGAGCCGTTTGAAAGCTTCTTCATCAAAGATTTCCCGATTGGCTAACTCAACCATCAGGCGTTCATGATCGTGGTTACTTAGGTAATTTACAACATTAGTCGCTCCCAGGTAGCCTTGACGCTTACAATCAATTACATCCTTAAGGGATTCTAACTCAAACCTGTCACCACAGATGTGAGGTTTAACGGTGTGGTAAAAGCTATCATGCCAGCAACCATCCATCGGTCCATCAAAATTGGTGATGCTAGGATTTTCGGGGATGTATTCAGCCACGTTGTAAAATGGCTTTGCCTCTGCCGTTTTTTTAGTCTCTTGGACAATCCAATGCATAAAATCGTAGCTAGCCATTTGTCGCGCAGCGTCGTAGCGAATGCCATCAATATGATATTCAGTGATCCAGAAACGAACCACATCACCGATAAACTTCCGCGCTGGGTAAGTCTCTAGCTTTTCGTCATAATGTTCGTAGTTGAATTCGGGTCCCCAGTTGTTATCTGGGTCACGGGGAGCGTGATGATACCAGTAATCGTGGTCAATTTGAGTGAGAGGGCTTTCCGATTCTGAGTGGTTGTAAATCCCGTCCATGATTACCCGAATTCCTTTGCCATGACACTCATCGAGCAGATGTTTCAATTCATCTGTCGAACCATAGCTGGACTCAGTAGCAAAGAAGTAGCGAGGATTGTACCCCCAACTGTAGTCACCGGGATATTCTTTGATAGGCATTAACTCAATGGCGTTAATTCCCAATTCCACCAGATAATCTAACTTTTCAATAACATGCTGGTAATTCCCTCGTGGATAGGGGTCATCTTCGCCACCGGAGAAGTCACCGACATGCATTTCATAGATGACTAATTCATGGTCAGGAGGTAGGGGTTTATCGTCATGCATCCAAACATAAGTATCGACGATGCGTTCTCCATCTTTGATGCGGACGACACAGTTTTGAGTCGGATCTTCAATATCGGTAGCGTAGGGATCATTGACCTCTACCCATTGATCAGCTTCAAAAAACCAAGATTTGGATTGAACCCGGAATTTATATTTATAAACACCATCTTCAAGTTCAACGGACGTGCGAAAATACCCCTGCTTATCTTTCTCCATGGGAATTTCTTCCCAATTTGAGAAACAGCCAACCAATGATGCTCCTTCGTTGTAAGGAGCAAATAAAGCAAATTCAATGGCAGCAGCCATTTATTTGACCCCCTTAGGGTAAAATAAGGATTGTTTAAACATGATGCTTATCATAAGCGGTATTTTTCAGAGATAGCTATCTAGCGGAAGATAGATCTTACAATCTCTTGGTCATTGTTGTCTCTTATCGTCTTCAATTTAACCTTGATGGGTTGGCAATTTGCTCGTCTAGCTCACGACACTTTTCAAGATGCTCGCATTATTCGTCAGTTAAAGGTTGCCAAACTACTTGCTCCTCTTGTCGTGGACGTGAGGATTGGTCTCTCGCACTAGGAGTTCCCCCATTCGATACACCCGACTGGAGGATATATTTTATCGAAGTCTTAAGTAGTATAAACAAGTGAGGACAGATTTAACCCTCCAGGGGCGGCATT
This sequence comes from Coleofasciculus sp. E1-EBD-02, assembly GCF_040218245.1. NCBI lineage: Bacteria > Bacillati > Cyanobacteriota > Cyanophyceae > Coleofasciculales > Coleofasciculaceae > Coleofasciculus > Coleofasciculus sp. E1-EBD-02. The sequence goes on from NZ_JAVJQN010000148.1 coordinate 63,517, forward strand.
GCCTGATAGTTCTCACGATCTGAACTCGTACTCCCACGATGGACTGTCGCGTAAAATCCGAGTAATTCCATCATCAGAACACAACTATGGCATCTTCTGACTCCCAAACCCCCATTCCCAAGTCTTCAAACCCAGAGTGGGAATCCGAGGATTCTATCATCTCTGACGCCGACCAACCCCTAAGAAAATCCTCAAATAAGCCTAAATTATGGCTGGGGTTGTTACTCACCCTGTTAGTTTTCGGTGGTGGTGGTTGGGCGGCTTGGCGTTTTTTACTGCAAAATAACTCACCGCCAACGTCTCAGCAACCTCAAGCCACCCCGGTAAAATTGGAGCAAGTGGAATCAAGTACCCTGGAAGACAGTTCTCAGTTTGTGAGTACCTTAGAGGCAGAACAAAAGGTGGAATTGCGACCTGAAACCGCTGGTAGAATTACTCGAATCGTTGCTTCATCAGGCGATCGCGTGCAAGCTGGAGATATAATTCTACAACTGAAGCCAGAACGCAGTGAAGCCGAACTCAGAAGTGCGATCGCGAATGTGAATGCTCAAACGGCTACCCTGAATAATGCACAAGCCGAAGTCAGAGCCGCCCAAGCCGATATTGCTCGTCTCAAAGCCGAAGTGGGACGCCAAGCGGCTGAATTGCAAAGCCGAGAAGCCGATTTAGAACTGGCGCGAGTCAACTATCAACGGGCAGAACAGTTGGTATCTCAGGGGGTTCAACCCAGACAACAACTCGATGATAAAACCCGCGATCGCAATCAAGCCATTGCAGCCCGTGATGCAGCCGCTCAAGCCTTAGCCGCCTCTAAGGAAGCCCTGAATGTGGCACAACAACGAGTCCAAGCCGCCCAAGCCACGGAAGCTAGAGTCGCTGCGAACCTGTCTAGCGCCAGGGCGGATGTGGAGGTTAAGCAGGAAGAGTTGCAATTTAATCGCGTCGTCGCTCCCATTGATGGGGTGGTTGGGGATATTCCGGTCAAAGTGGGAGACTATGTAAATGTGGGCGATACCCTCACCACCATTACTCAAAACCAAACCTTAGAAGTTGAAATTCCCATTGACGAACAGCAAAAAGAGAGGATGCGTCAGGGACTCACCGTGGAGCTACGGAACCAAGGTATCCCAGACAGTGAACCTGCGATCGCAACAGGGCGGATTAACTTTATTTCACCGCAAGTGGAGAAAGATACTCAAACCCTCTTGACAAAAGCCACATTTTCTAATCCAAATGGTCGCCTATACGATCAACAGAAAGTGGATGCACGAGTCATCTGGGAAAAACGTCCGGGTGTGTTAATTCCCGTCAATGCTGTATCGCGTCTAGCGGGGAAACCTTTTGTCTTTGTCGCCCAACCGCCAGAGGAAACTAAACCGGGTGCACCTGAACTCATCGCCAAGCAACGCCCTGTGACGTTGGGTGATATTCAAGGGAATCGATACCAAGTTATCGAGGGTATAGAACCTGGCGATAGAATCGTTGTCTCCGGTATCCTTAATTTATCTGATGGCGCTCCGATTATTCCAGATTCTTAGTTATTTGTCATTCGTCATTTGTCCTTTGTCTTATGTCCTTTGTTTGTTCCCTTTGCATCTAGAAGGGCGGGTTTAGTCAAATTGTCACTGTGTAGCCATAAGTTATCGGTAAAACCCGCCCCTACATCCCTGTTGCCTGTTGCCCATTTCCTATTCCCTGTTCCCTGTTCCCTGTTCCCTGTTCCCTATTCCCCATTCCCTATTCCCTAAAAAATGTTTGTCGAATTTTTTATTAAACGACCTGTTTTTACAACTGTTTGCTCCCTGATCATCTTACTCATTGGAGCAATTAGTATTCCCACGTTACCTGTTGCCCAATATCCCGATATTAGTCCCAAACAAGTGAGTGTCCAAGCCAACTATAACGGTGCCGATGCTCAAACCGTGGAAAATGCGGTGACGACTATCTTGGAACGGGCAATTAATGGTGTGGATGGGATGCGCTACATGACATCCAGTAGTAGCAATGATGGCACCAGTTCGATCAATATCACCTTTGCCCCAGACAAAGATCAAGATATTGCCGCCGTTGATGTCCAAAATCGCGTCTCTTTAGCTGAACCCCAATTGCCAGAATCTGTACTCCAAACTGGGGTAACCGTTAATAAGGAATCGGCTAACTTCCTGATGGCATTTGGTTTGTACTCAGAAAATGGTGAGTACGATAATCTCTTTTTAAGTAACTACGCTGACCTATATTTGGTAGAGGCCCTAAAACGAGTGAATGGGGTGGGGAATGTACAAATTTTTGGTGAACGTACTTATGCAATGCGGCTTTGGCTTGACCCCCTGCGTCTGGCGAGTCGGAATCTGACGGCGCAAGATGTGGTTGATGCATTGCGGGAACAGAATATCCAGGTGGGTGCAGGGCGTATCGGTCAACCCCCCGCGCCAGAGGGACAGCAATATCAAATTGACTTACGGGCAATTAGCCGCTTGGAAACGGTTTCAGACTTTGAGGAACTGATTTTAGCCACCGATGAAGATGGCACGCTGATTAAACTTAACGATGTGGGACGTGTAGAATTGGGGGCGCAAAATTATGGCACGTTCCTGCGATTTCGGGCAAATGAAGCCGTCGGGTTGGGGATTAATACCGTTCCTGGGAGTAACGCCTTGGAGGTAGCGGACGCGGTTAAAGCGGAAATGGCAAAACTGGCGGCGGATTTCCCACCGGGGATGACTTATGATATTGGGTTTGATACCACCGATTATGTCAATCAGTCCCTCTCAGAAGTGGTGTTCACCCTGCTAAAAGCAGTGGGATTGGTGGTGTTGGTTATTTTTGTGTTCTTACAGGATTGGCGCACCACAATTATTCCGGCGATTACGATTCCCGTGTCTCTAATTGGTACGTTTGCTTTTGTCAAGATTTTTGATTTTTCGATTAACAGTTTGACCTTATTTGGGTTGACCCTAGCCACGGGGATGGTGGTGGATGATGCAATTGTTGTAGTTGAAGATATCACCACGAAGATTCAACGCGGGGGAATCAAATCTCGACAAGCGGCGATTATTTCTATGCGGGAATTGGTGGGAGCAATTATTGCCACGTCATTGGTGTTAATGGCGGTGTTTGTTCCAGTGGCATTCTTTCCCGGAACAACGGGGGCATTATACCGACAATTTGCGCTAACTATTGCCTTTTCAATTGCTGTTTCCACGTTTATGGCGCTGACGCTGACGCCAACCCTGTCTGGCTTAATCTTGCGGCAAAAACCAGAGGCGACGGGGTTTTGGGGTCACTTATTTGACGGATTTAATCGGTTTTTAGAGGGAATGCAGAAGCGATATCGGCGAGTTTTGATTATCCTGACTCGCGTGAAAACCCTGGTGATTGTGGCGTTTATTGGTTTATTAGCACTAACGGTGTGGGTTTACGATCAGGTTCCAGGTGCGTTTCTTCCCGATGAAGACCAAGGCTATTTTATGACGATTGTCCAAGGACCAGAGGGTTCGTCACTCAACTACACCCATGATGTGATTGAGCAGATTGAAGATATTATTTTACCCTTGGATGAAGTGCGAGCCACGTTTGCGGTGGGAGGATTCGGCTTTAGTGGGAATACGGCGAATAGTGCGATCGTTTTTACCACGCTGAAGCCTTGGTCAGAACGCACTGATCCGTCTCAATCCGCCGAAGCGATTATTAATAAAGTTCGGGGTGCTTTGTTTGGGATTAAAGAAGCCAGAGTATTTCCAGTGAATCCTCCCTCTATTCCCGGCTTGGGGAGTTTCGGCGGATTCCAATTTCAACTCCAAGACCGTCGAGGTAATTTTAGCTTGGATTCGCTGATTGAAAATATGGGGAAATTACTGGGTGCTGGCAATCAGAATCCCCAGTTGCAGGCGGTGTTTAGTACTTATGCGGCGAATACACCCCAGTTACAGATTGAGGTGAACCGTAACCGCGCCAAGGCGTTGGAGGTGGATATTAATGATATTTTTGAGACGTTGCAGACCTATTTAGGGTCGCGTTATGTGAATGACTTTACTCTAGAACGGCGCACCTATCGGGTTTATGTCCAAGCTGACGCCCAATTCCGCTCAAATCCAGAGGATATTAATCAACTCTATGTGCGTTCCGAACGAGATGAGATGATTCCTCTGGGAAATTTGGTCACGGTGACGCAAACAACAGGGGCGCAAACCATTAATCACTATAACTTGTTCCGCTCGATTGAAATTAATGGGTCAGCCGCGCCGGGAGTCAGTTCTGGAGACGCGATTCAAGCTATGGAACAAGTCGCCGCCGAGGTATTACCGCCGGGATTAGGCTATGAATGGTCCGGTTTATCCCTGGAGGAAATCCAGTCGGGAGGTCAAGCGACGATTATTTTCGGCTTTGGTTTGGTGTTTGTGTTCTTAGTGTTGGCGGCTCAATATGAAAGTTATATCGACCCGATTATTATTCTATTGGCGGTTCCTCTGGCTATCTTAGGGGCGCTCATGGCACAATCGTTGCGGGGTTTACCGAATGATGTTTATTGTCAGATTGGCTTGGTGATGCTGATTGGTTTAGCCAGTAAGAACTCGATTCTGATTGTAGAATTTGCTAATCAGCTACGAGACCAAGGGTTGACGCTGAGGAAAGCGGCGATTGAGGCGGCGCAGCAGCGTTTGCGACCGATTTTGATGACGGCGATTTCTACATTGTTTGGGATTTTTCCCCTAGTCATCGCCACGGGTGCGGGGTCAGGAAGCCGTCAATCCCTGGGAACGGCGGTGTTCGGGGGAATGTTTATCGCCACGTTCCTGAGTCTGTTTGTGGTTCCTATCCTCTATATTGTGATCAAATCGGGGAGCGATCGCTTATTTAATTCCAACGGTAAGAACCAGAAAACGCCGGAGTCAAAAGAGCTTGAGCCGAAACCTGAAGTAACAATTCGGTAAGTAGGTGGGGACAATTAAAGTTAACGATGGGGATCGTCATTCGTCATTCGTCATTCGTCCTTTGTAAGGGTTTGAAGCTTGTGAACATAACTTCATAAGGTTGAGTTTATTTCCACCAACCTACTTAATATTCATTAAAGGAATACCGCAGAATTAATTAAAAACCATAAACAAAAGTTAGGCAATGTTAACAAAGCCATAATTTTGTTGCAAACATTGACTTAATAACCCCAGTTTCCCTAATCTTTGGTAAAGGTAAACGTAGAATACATCAGATCACTACAGCTTTTTCAGTTTAGGTTAGGGAAAACGATGAATATTAAGCGAATTATTTTTTCCAGCGTTATCACTGGTATTGCGGGTGTAATTTTAGGCATCGGGGTGGCTGAAATTAATCATGCCGATCAGCGACCCCATGCCATGTCTCAATATGCCACAATTGGCGGGGTGATGGGATTAGCCGTTGGCGCAGGTCAACAGGCGCTGCGAGAATTAGAACAGGTGTCAGAAGAGTCATAAGTAGGTGGGGACAATTAAAGTTAACGGCTGAGATCGTCATTTGTCATTTGTCATTCGTCATTCGTCATTTGTCATTTGTCATTCGTCATTTGTCATTCGTCATTCGTCATACTCGCGCAAGCGAGAAGCAAGCTACGCCCTTTGTAAGGGTTTGAGGCTTGTTTACATATAGCCAATCGCTAGGCGTGTATTTACAACTCCCGTACCTGAAGCTGAGTCCAGATGAGATGTTCGTACAAACAAAGTGTAACTAGACCAGCGCGAAGCGCTATAACTCCATAAGGTTGAGTTTATTTCCGCAAACCTGCTTAATAGACGCGCTATATCGCGATCCTCGTATAACCAAGTAAATTTTAGCGGACAATTTAAGTCTTTGAACCCGTTTTAACGGGTTTTAGCTTTTAGCCAGAACTTTAGTTCTCGGCTATTTCTTAAGCAATTTATTCCAGGCATTGACTACATCTTGATTATCGGAATGACAGAACTTTTTTACTGTCATTTTGCATAATTAATTCAAGTAACCAAAAACAAACAACCGTTAACCCCGTCAAAACTGTACCCGTGGCAAAACACCAACTATATCCAAAACTAGCCGCTATATAGCCGCTGACAAGAGAACCCACAATTGTTGCCACCCCAATAATCGAATTATAGACTCCCAGCGCCATTCCTTCCTCACCTTTGGTTGCCAGACTTGCGACTGAAAGAGTACTGGCAACATTAATCACAGCCCAGGTTACACCCGTAAACAGATGAGCAAAACATCGGTGATACTTCCACCGACGACTTGCACGATAAACAGGGGAAGCAGGTTAATGAAAAAGCATTCCCCTATTTTGTAAGGAACTAAATGGAAAAACCAAAGCGGAGTTGAAGATAATAAACTGATTTTCACCATGAGATTCGGCAATAACTTGAATTAATATTTAAGTGACTTAATCCCTTCCGTCGTGACATCACAAACTAGAGAGACAATTCTCCAGCTAGTACCACTATTCAAAAGTACAGCATGTCGCGCTGGTCTATTTACAAATCAAAAGGCTGAAATTAATTGAAATTATAGAGTTTATGCAGCTCGTTTACGGTGAGAACAAGCCACATAAAACTTATCTCAATCTGCTATTGGCTTGGTTGCCAATTCCTGACTCTTCGTTGCTCAGAGCAAGTTTTCTGAAGCCAACAATTTGTAGCGAAGCTGCCAAGCTAATGCAATAGCATTCCTGAGCGATATAGTCCCTGGATACCAGACACGAAAATTTGTGTTAATTCCGATCTGCCATAACTGATATGACGTCTCCTTTTAAATTAGCTTAGTTGATGAGTGAGTTCGGTAGAGACGTTGCACCGCAACATCTCTACTCGTTTATAACCCTAAAAAAGTAACAACGTCAAGCATTATCTGGAAAACTCATAGACGACCAAGAGTCCATGGGCAGTTCCCAAACCTTGCTGTAGGTTCCACTCTAGATTCCGCAACAAATAGGCAAGTTGGGGTTCAACTAAATTGGCTCTAGGGTCTTCAAAACACAGTGTCGGTGCTGTGCGTACCACGTTGCGAATTGTGCGGATCGCGTCTTGGACAACCGGGGGATAACCCGCTTGCGGTTCAGCGAGTAACTTATGAGGGTTGCGCCACTGATCTAGAGCCTCAATGCAGGCATAAACGACTGCATTCCAAGCCTCTTGAAAATTCGAGAAGAAGCGATTGATGTGAGGATGATCCGGATGAGGACGATACTCAAAAATCAACTGAGACAGATCGGTGCGACAGTTGATTTCATGGAGAGAGTTAATCGCCGCCCGAATTGGCGGGGCTTCCGGATTAAATTCACGGGTATTCATGTGGCGACCCACCAAAATCGAGCGATCGCACAATCGTCGTCGGGAAATCTTTACCCCTTTACTCTCCGCTACGGCGTGGATAAACTGATCGAACTCCTCGCCACCCCAATACCGAATCTCGAATCGTTCCACCTCAATTTCTCCCCTAGCATCTGGGGGATAGATGTAGGACATCGAGTAGGTATTCATCGTAGATTGCTTCCCAGCCGATTCTCCCCAGTAGCGGGGCCACTCATAGGAATAGCGACCCAGAAAATCGCCCACAAAAATGGCTTTGTCTCCGATATGGTCGCAAATATCGCCAATCACTCTGGCTAATGAGCGATCGTTGAGGTGAGACAATGCCCCATAAGAAGAAAAGTAGATATCGTAGGCAGGTTCCCCTACAGCAATGGGTAGCCCTTCATTCAAATCCGCGACTTCAAACTTGGTTTGCGGGTGGTCAGCATGGAGAGTTGCGGCTTTCTCAATCATCGCTGGACTGATATCCACACCCTTGTAGTGACCAATATCCTGATAATCCAGCACAGTCTTAATCTGAGCATCAAGTGTTGGCGGAGTTTGGGGTAAACTCGTCAGAATACCTAAGCCTTCTCCCGCACCACAGCCCAAATCCATCACCCGAAGATCAGTTCCTTCGTCTTGCTTCTGGATAACGAGGGGACTGAGAAAATGACTCATGACATTACGGTTAAAGCGGTCTTCCCATAACCGTCTCACATTGTCATGTTTACCAAATAGACCGGGAGAATGATGGTCATAAGCACCAATCGCTACAGCTTTGGCATAATTTTTAAGAACGTCGAGTTGCTTCATGCGGTTGAGACTGTTGCTAATTAGGGACATTCATCAATGCCTGATTCTATAAACAACTGGGATTGATCCCAGCCTTGCCTTAGATACAGGAAAAGCCAGTTAATCTTACCACGCTCTGACTTTGCCCGATTGATTGTTCATTGTGTGCTGTTTATCAGCCTTGACCCAAGATAAATTAGTTCATGAAGAAAATTTAAGCCAGTTCGGAAACAGCAGACCAGGATGATCAACACCAACGAGTTGCAAACACGAGCCAAAATAACGGAGCAGTTACCCGATATCCTCCAAGATTTGCATCGCTTATATCAGCCTCTGAAAGCCGGATCAGTCGCCGACTATATCCCAGAGTTGGCACAAGCGAATCCGGATTGGTTTGGGATTACGGTGGTGACGGTGGATGGTCAGGTTTATACCGTTGGTGATACGTCGATCCCGTTTACGATTCAGTCAATTTCAAAGCCGTTTGTCTATGGACTGGCTCTCGAAGATCGCGGACTGGACTATGTTTTGGAACGAATTGGGGTTGAACCAACCGGAGAACCCTTTAATGAAATTATCGAACATGAGGAGATCCAAGAGCGAAAATATAATCCAATGGTGAATGCGGGCGCGATCGCCACCACCAGCCTGATTAAAGGATTAGATTTATTTGAGCGGCAAACCCGCTTACTGCGTATGTTCCACCGCTATATCGGTCGAGACGTGCAAGTGGATCAGGCGGTTTTCCAGTCCAAGAAGAAAACCGATAACCTGAATCGAGCGATCGCCTACATCATGCAGAATTTTGGCTTGCTCGAAGGCAAGATTGATGACATTCTCGACCTTTACTTCCAGCAGTGCGCCTTAATGGTCAATTGCCAGGACTTAGCGGTGATGGCGGGTACGCTGGCGAATGCTGGCATCAATCCGATCAGCGGGGAACGCGCCTTGAAAGCCGATTATGTGAAAAACTTAATCAGCATCATGTACACCTGTGGTCTCTATGACTTCTCCGGTCAATGGGCGTATAAAGTCGGTCTCCCTGCCAAAAGTGGTCTATCTGGGGCAATTATTGGCGTGGTTCCCAACCAAATGGGAATTGCTGTGTTTTCTCCTGCCCTAGGGGAACAAAATAAAAGCCTGCGAGGTGTCCAGGTGTTTGAAGCCCTATCAAAGCATTTGCGACTCCATGTCTTTGATAAAGTGGTTGACACGCCAGGTTATTTGCCAGAAACGATTAACCAAGACGGTAACAACGGTGCTGACTGTCTGGACATTAACGATGAGCAGTTAGCGGTATCCCCAAAAACACCGTCCTATCCCCAGTCGCGGGCAGTTGATGAAGGCACAACGAACACGCTACCGATGCGAGAAGCCCTCCCCAGGGTTATGCCAAAACTCAACTCAGCAGCCATGATCGCTCAGTTGCATGTGAGTCCCACGTCCTTTATTAACGATTTGCGGGAACTGCATCGCCAGTATCTTCCCATCAGACAAGGGAAAATTTATGTGAGCGAACCGGATCTGGTGGAAATTAATCCCGATTGGTTTGGTATCTGTATTGTTACCGTCGATGGTCAAGTTTACACAGTTGGCGATTGGGAGCAACCGTTCTTAATTCAGTCCATCTCGAAAGTGTTTGCCTATGGAATGGCACTTTCGGATTGGGGACGGGATTATGTGGTCAGCCGAGTTGATGTGGAACCAACCGGAGATGCCTATAACTCGCTAATCAAGGTTGAGGAGAACTCCAAGCGCCCCTACAATCCCATGGTAAATACAGGTGCGATCGCGATTACCAATTTAATTGAGGGAAAAGGACCCGCCCATCGGCTCAATCGCATCCTGGAAATGTATCGCCGCTATATTGGTCACCGTGTCTTTGTCGATACACCCACCTTAGTCTCCGAACAAACCGCAGGCGATCGCAACTGGGCAATTGCTTACTTGCTACGGAACTTTGGCATGATTTCTGGGGACATTAAACAAACCCTTGATCTTTATCTCCAGCAGTGTTCGGTCATTATCAACTGCCACGATTTAGCGGTGATGGGAGCCACTCTTGCCAACAATGGGATCAATCCAATGACGGGAGAACAAGCGATTCATTCTCACTATGTCAAGGACTTACTGAGTGTTATGTTTACCTGTGGCATGTATGATTTTGCGGGGGAATGGGTGTACAAAGTTGGGTTTCCAGCGAAGAGTGGTGTCGGTGGCGGCATTATTGGCGTTGTTCCCGGTGTAATGGGAATTGCCGTCTTTTCACCGCCCTTGGATAAGCGGGGGAACAGTATCCGAGGGATTAAAGTGTGTGAGGAACTATCGAGGCGCTTCGGCTTACACATCTTCCAATCATAAAGATTTGCCCCTCCTTCTCCCTCTACTCCCAGACGTGCCATGGCACGTCTCTACATTGCTTCCCCTGCTTCCCCTGCTTCCCCTGCTCCCCCTGCTCCCCCTGCTCCCATCTGCTTCCCCTGCTCCCCCAGCTCCCCTAAACGGGTCGTTCTGACCAACGAGCAACATTCGCCAGAATTGATTCCGGCTGCTCAAACACATCCATAAATATCTGGTGATAATAGCACTCTTCCGCAGAACGTAATCGCGCTTCTGGATGTTTCTGGCGATAGGCTTGGGCTTCGTCTTCACTCATTCCCTTTGCCAGCATTTGCGTTAATAAATCCACTGTGCCACTGCCTTCATCAAACTGCTCTTTCGTGCGCCAAACAATTTCAGAAGGTAGCAGATCCTCAAAGGCTTTTCGCAAAATCCATTTTTCGACTAATGGATCACCCGCGAGTTTTAAATGGGCGGGAATTCTTTGACCGAGTTCAATCATTTTCAGATCCAAAAAGGGAACTCGTCCTTCCAGGGAGTGAGCCATGGTTAAACGGTCTACTCGCTGTAAGTTAATATTGTGCAGGCTCGTCACTGAGCGACGCAATTCGCGATGTAGTGTATCGTTATCAGGAATGCCTTTGTAGTAGGTGTAACCCGCAAACAGTTCATCAGCCCCCTCGCCCGTGAGAATCACCTTGACATACTCGGCGGCGAGTCGTGAGGTAAAGTAACAGGGAATCGCACTGCGAACTAAGTCTTGGTCAAAGGATTCCAAGGAATAAATTATTTCGGGTAGCTTCTCCTGAACTTCTTTGGGTGTAATTAGATATTCATGGTGAATCGTATCCAGATACTGGGAGACTAAACGGGCAGCTTTTATGTCTTTACTCCCTTCAATCCCCACGGAGAAGGTGTGCAGTTTCTCGATATGCTGTCTGGCTACCGCCGTGGTGATACTGCTGTCTAAGCCACCGGAGAGGAAGCAACCGAGGGGAACATCACTCATCAGGCGCTTGACAACAGACGCCTCTACTGTTTCCCGCACTTCGCGAATTAAAGCGTCTGCATCTGCGTCTACCTCTGGCTGAATATCTGGCACTTGGTAGAACGTCGAAAACCCAGTTTCTGAGGAGAAAAAGGTTCCGGCTGGGAATTCCTGGACATTGTCGCAAAAATTCGCGATCGCTTTGAGTTCTGAGGCAAAAACAAACGCATTGTCTTTTTTGCCATAGTATAGGGGTTTGATGCCAATGGGATCACGGGCGGCAAACAATTGATCCCCATCTGCGATCGCAAAGGCGTACATGCCATCAAGTTGGTCAACGGACTCGATTCCCTGATCTTCGTACAGATGCAAAATTGCCTCTGTATCGCTTTTAGTCCGGAACTTAAATCGTTCCGCTAACTGCGGGAGTAACTGGGGAAAGTTATAAATTTCGCCATTTCCGATAATCACCCGAGAATTGCGATCACCGTATATCGGTTGGTTTCCCCCTTGCGGGTCCATAATACTCAACCGTCGATGTCCCAGAACACCTGCCTTAATCGGAGATACAAACATTCCTTCAGCGTCTGGACCTCGATGGATTAAAGTATCCATCATCTTTTTAACGCTGGTTTGATCAATTTGCCCCCATATTCCAGCAATACCACACATTTATGCTATGCACTCCTTTTAGTTTGGGTTTCCATCGAGTGATTTTGCCAAGCCTATCAATTTTGACACATCGCTTAATCTGCATTTGTATCACAATTGATCACCTTGATGGTTAATTAGTCTCTTACAGCGCTTTTTAAGTAAGTGAGGTACACAGACATATCCCCGACAACTCCTACGAAGTCGGGGATCTTGCTTAGATTAATAGTTAACCCACGCCACATCAAAGAGTATGGCATGGGCAATATACAACTAACTATATCCCGTCCAAGTTGAAAACTGGAGATTGTCTTAGGGAAAACCTACAGGTTTCAACGTAGACGCGGTTTCCATCAGTTACACATTCGCGGGTACTTGCGCCTTAGATGTTAACCGTTCGTAGGTTGATCGCATCTTCAGCCCCACCAGAATCTGGAATAATCCAGAACCATTGTTAGAACCGGGATAGTCCTTATGCTTGAGCAACAGTTCGGTCATCTCACCATAGTATTTCGTGGAGGTGTTGCTGAGGTGACTTTCGATGTAAATCATCTCCTCTAGATTGTCAAATTGACCATCCACTTCCAAGACGGAAACATCATGACCGAAGTAACTATCCGGACCATAGTACAGCTTGATCCCAGGATAAGCACAGGTCAACTTACGACCACAAGGTCTCCAGTCAATGGTAGACCCTTCATCAAACAGATAGACTGGCTCAAATCCTTCTACACCTTCTTTCTGTACCAAGCGCACCCGCAGGATCTTGCATTCCTTGTCGTCTTTGAGCAACTGAGTCGGTAATATCTGAATCACGACATCAGCAAACTCTTTTTGGGGTTCGATGTAAGCACTGAAGTCAGGGCGTCTAGCGTTAATCGACGCTAGAATATCTTCGTAGGTATGTCCCCGTTCTGCCATGTCCCGCTGGATTTTCCAGTTAATCTTGACCTCATCACTGATATCGAGATAAACACCGAAATCAACCAGCGATCGCACCCGCTCATCGTACAACGGGTGCAATCCTTCGATTACCACGACTTTATTGGGTTCTACCCGTTCCGGTGGATCAAGTTCACCAGTCTCGTGGTTATAAATTGGCTTATCAATTGCCTGACCATTTTTGAGCGCTTTGATTTGCTCATACATCAGGTCAAAATTATTCGCCTTGGGGTTAAGGGCTGTTACCCCTGCCGCTTTACGCCCTTTACGGTCTAAGCTGTGATAGTCATCTAAGCAGATGACCGTCATAAACTCTTCACCAAATAGGTCTGCCAAGCGATGCAGAAATGTGGACTTCCCGCATCCAGAGTCTCCAGCGACGGCTATTAGTACCACGCGGTCTAACTGAGTGGTCATAGTTTCCCTCTAACGCAAAAAATAGTTTCAAATAGAGTTTCCAGCAATCCAAGTCCTAAGTCTAGGGTCAACCCGTTTGTTGATCGCGTGCCTTTAACCCGTCACGGATTGGCGACAGGTGTGAGTCTTCCCCAGCGGATAAGACTCCAACCAGACACGGGGTAAGTATTTAATACTAACGGCTGTTTGTGGATTCTACCAAAATGAGATTATGTCTACAAGTCTTAACGTTTCTCCTCAATTCCTTAACATAATCCTAAAGTGAGTTGTGCAAATTGGATCAAAAAATTTCAAATTGACTCGATTTTGACTGTTTGTCGGTCAATGACCGAGTTCTCCACCGGAGCCACCTGCTGAGAATTGCCTCCTATACAGATGCCCACAGGAGTCATAAGAGTCGGAACTTTGCCAACTCAATCAATTAGACGTATTCTAGAGTATACATTGAACCTACTTCATTCCCCACCCAGTTGAGCCGAGCCAACGACTGTACACGCTCCGCTTTGTCGTGAGCGTGTGGGCTGGAAACCAAGTCTGTTGCCCAAACAGCGATTGGATACAATGCCACTCGGATTTGCATTACTGGGAATTCATCCCACACTGAATAAAAGTTACAGCGTGGGACATCTATTGCCGGATTAGCTAACGGGGGAATAACGGGAGTCCACAGCCAGGTATCAAGGTCAACGACCTGCCATCAACTCTACGGGATGAAGCGACTGAAACCCTGATTGGGAGGTTGCTTCATTCGTCGCGAATTGATGAAATGTTTTACTGAGCAATATATCGTAATCGATTGGTTTAGAGAGAAATAACGCAATGTCTAGTAACACCACACCCAAGAATCGTCTGTTTCTTTACGAAGTGACAGGTCTAAGTCAGAACACCGCAACCGACAAAATGGATTATCCCATTCGTCGCAGTGGTAATACGTATATTACGGTGCCATACAGTCGAATGAATCAAGAAATGCAACGAATCACCCGCATGGGTGGCAAAATCGTCAGCATTCAACCTCTTGATGGTGTGATGAATGCCAAGAATGGAATGAATGGCAAAGCCACTGAAGCCGAGGCAGCGCCGTCGCCGGAAACTATCGTTCATAAAAAATCCTCAAAAGAGGGTGTTCCTGTCAATCTGTACAAGCCCAAAAAACCCTATCTAGGCAAATGCATTGAAAACTACGAACTGGTTGCAGAAGGGGGATCAGGGACAGTTCGCCACGTCACCTTTGACATCTCTGACGGGGATATGTGGTACTTGGAAGGTCAGAGTATCGGCATTATCCCACCGGGGGAAGACGAAAGGGGTAAACCGCATAAACTCAGACTCTACTCCATTGCCTCCACTCGTCATGGTGATCACGAGGATGATAAGACAGTTTCCCTTTGTGTTAGACAACTGGAGTACAAGCACCCAGAAACTGGGGAAACCGTCTATGGCGTCTGCTCAAGCTACTTGTGCAATCTGCCAGTTGGCAGCGATGATGTCAAGATCACAGGACCGGTTGGGAAAGAAATGTTACTTCCCGAAGATCCAGATGCTACCATCCTGATGATGGCAACAGGTACAGGAATTGCCCCCTTCCGAGCTTACCTGTGGCGGATGTTGAAAGAAAAGCATGAAGACTACAACTTCAAAGGGTTTGCGTGGCTGATTTTTGGTATCCCCTATACGGCAAACATTCTGTACAAAGAGGAATTGGAAAAACTCCAGCACGAGTTTCCCGATAATTTCCGTCTCACTTATGCCATCAGCCGCGAACAGAAGAACAAAGAGGGTGGCAAGATGTATATCCAGCATCGGGTGGATGAACATGCCGATGAACTGTTTGAGTTAATGCAGAAGGATAATACCCACACCTATATTTGCGGACTCAAGGGAATGGAAGATGGCATTGATGAAGCACTTGCGGCTGCTGCTGAACGGCAAGGGATGAACTGGGCTGATTTCCAGAAATCTATGAAGAAAGCCCATCGCTGGCATGTTGAAACCTACTAATATGGTTCCCTTGGTAGCTAAACACCCCAGGTTGTTGTCCGGCTAAGATGAGCGCGTCTACAGGTTGAGGATTGAATCCTCCAGTGTAGGCGCGTTCTTGATTAGGGTGTCGTGATGGGGTGATGGGGTGATGGGGTGATGGGGTGATGGGGTGATGGGGTGATGGGGAAGCTGGGGAAGCTGGGGAAGCTGGGGGAGCTGGGGAAGCTGGGGGAGCTGGGGGAGCTGGGGAAGCTGGGGAAGCTGGGGAAGCTGGGGAAGCTGGGGAAGCGGATTACTAATGGACAAAGGATGAATGACGTAGCTTGCTTCTCGCGATAGCGAGTATGACGAATGACGAATGACGAATGACGAATGACAAATGACGAATGACGAATGACCATAAGACAGTTGCCCAAATCCTGAGAATTACGTTAAATTTGATTAAGCAGAAGTAAAGTTTCCTATTGAAACCACCGTTTAAGCTAGGCTTTGTGCTAAACAAGAGGCTCTTTAAGAGCAAAAGCCAAAGCAGAAAACAAATATCTAGAGGCTCATAAGCAATGAAATTTTCCTGGAGAATTCTCCTACTTTGGACAATACCCGCTCTTGTCATTGGGTTTTTCCTATGGCAGGGAGCGTTTTCTCCGGCTGTTGGTGATTTAAGTCAAAATACCGCCAGCACCCGGATGAATTATGGTCGCTTTTTAGAATACGTTGAGAAAGGGAGAGTCACGAGTGTTGACCTCTATGATGGGGGTCAAACGGCAATTGTAGAAGCGACTGACCCGGAGCTGAATAAAACGAATCGCTGGCGCGTCGATTTGCCTGCTAATTCTCCGGAGCTAATCACTAAGCTGAGAGAGGCTGATATTGCTTTAGATACCCATCCCGCCCGCCAAGATGGGGCGATTTGGGGAATCTTAGGGAATTTAATTTTTCCGATTTTATTAATTGGTGGGTTATTTTTCCTATTCCGTCGTTCCAGTAATATGGGCGGAGGTCCCGGTCAAGCGATGAACTTTGGTAAGTCTCGCGCCCGGTTCCAGATGGAAGCGAAAACCGGAATTCTTTTCGATGATGTGGCGGGAATTCAGGAAGCCAAGGAAGAATTGCAGGAAGTGGTTACGTTCCTGAAGCAGCCCGAACGGTTTACGGCAGTTGGCGCACGGATTCCGAAAGGGGTGCTGTTAGTTGGACCTCCGGGAACAGGTAAAACATTATTGGCGAAAGCGATCGCGGGTGAAGCTGGAGTGCCTTTCTTTAGTATCTCTGGTAGTGAATTCGTGGAAATGTTTGTCGGTGTGGGTGCGTCCCGTGTCCGTGACTTGTTCAAGAAAGCCAAGGAAAATGCACCTTGTCTGATCTTTATTGATGAGATTGACGCCGTAGGACGACAACGGGGTGCTGGTATCGGCGGCGGTAACGATGAGCGTGAGCAGACGTTGAACCAGTTGCTGACAGAGATGGATGGATTTGAAGGCAATACTGGGATTATCATTATTGCTGCAACCAACCGTCCTGATGTGTTAGACTCCGCCCTATTGCGTCCCGGACGATTTGACCGTCAGGTGATTGTCGATGCGCCGGATTTGAAAGGACGGATTGGTATTCTGGAAGTCCATGCGCGGAATAAGAAACTTGCATCGGAAATTTCCATTGAAGCGATCGCGCGGCGTACCCCTGGATTTACTGGGGCAGATTTAGCCAACTTGTTGAATGAAGCGGCAATTCTGACAGCCCGTCGGCGTAAAGAAGCGATTACTATGCTGGAAATCAACGACGCCGTTGACCGGGTTGTGGCTGGTATGGAAGGCACACCGTTAGTGGATAGCAAGAGTAAGCGGTTAATTGCCTACCATGAAGTCGGTCATGCGATCGTGGGGACAGTGTTAAAAGATCATGATCCAGTGCAGAAAGTCACCTTAATTCCTCGGGGTCAAGCCCAAGGATTAACCTGGTTTACGCCCAGTGAAGAACAAGGCTTAATTACCCGCGCACAACTTAAAGCCCGGATTACTGGGGCATTAGGGGGTCGTGCTGCCGAAGAAGAGATTTTTGGTCATTCTGAAGTTACCACAGGTGCTGGCGGTGATTTACAGCAGGTAACCGGAATGGCGCGACAAATGGTTACCCGTTTCGGCATGTCCGATTTAGGTCCTTTGTCTCTAGAAAGTCAACAGGGAGAAGTATTCCTCGGTGGCGGCTTGACGAATCGGGCGGAGTATTCCGAAGAAGTCGCATCTCGCATTGATGAACAAGTGCGCCGGATTGTGGAACATTGTCACGACGATGCTAAGCGAATTATGCGCGACAATCGCGTCGTAATTGACCGCTTGGTGGATCTGTTGATTGAGAGGGAAACGATTGACGGCGAGGAGTTTCGTCAGATTGTGGCGGAATATACTCATGTTCCAGAAAAGGAGCAGTATGTTCCTGTGCTGTAATTTCAGACAGTTTAATTGAGTCATTGAGTAGGGATGGTGAATATCATCCCTATTTTTTTCCGTCTTAGGCGAGAAGCAAGAGGAGGCGATTGAAATCGCTGCTACACAAACAAAGTCCGCCTGCGCGGACTGGGTTATAACGGGGATAACGTTCCCCGAATTTGGTATAGCAGTCGCCAGGGTAATTAGGACATGAAATAAATACCGTTAATTGTTTCAATGCAGACAGGCGTATCTAACGGTTGGTGTTGTTTCTATAAGAATTTGAGTCGTCTTCAGACGACTTGCGCTTTGAGCCAAGAACTTGAGTTCTTGGCGGGGGAATAAACCTGAGTCAGGGCGGGTTTAGTCACATCTGGATGCAACGGAAAAGATAGTAGTAAAACCCGCCCCTACATAATTTTCCTATCTCCCACTCAAAACTTACATCCATGAGTGTTTAACGCCAGGGTAATTAGGACATGAAATAAATACCGTTAATTGTTTCAATGCAGACAGACGTGTCTAACTTTTGGGGTTGTTTCTATAATAATCCGAGTCGTCTTTAGACGACTTGCGCTTTGAGCCAAGAACTTGAGTTCTTGGCGGGGGAATGGTTTAGTTGCTCTGTTGAGCCTCGCTGACGACGCTTTGAGACTCAACCCCGACTCAGGACAACAGACATAGATTCAATCAACCTATACATGGTGCGTTACATTTCATTAACGCACCCTACAAGATCTGCGATCGCACTTTTGGATAATGCTGTGTGGATTTCTCGTGCTGTTGGAATTTAGGTGCAATTTTATGATGATGGCGAGCATTCTTGTAGGGTGAGCATCTTGCTCGCTACTCATACCCAATTTAAATGTATGACAGCTTATGGAGTGGCATTTAAAACAGAGTGGGGACACTTTTATTAACACGCGATCGCACGGCACCCCCCTGAATTTACTGGGGCAGATTTAGCTACAATACCATTACTATAATCCCTAATGTAACATTCTCTTATCAACATGACATCCTTACCACAGAAGCGCCAAGCAAAACGGGGACGGATATTCCCAGAATATACCATTCCGCCAGAAGAATTAGCCAGACGCCGAGCGAAACGCATTGAACTGGGCAAGCGTTGCCGAGTTATTTTTGAACGACTTCGCCCGGAACTGATTGAACAATACTACAATTGGTTCATTGCCATAGAACCCGATAGTGGCGACTATTTAATTGACCCAAAACTAGAAGGAGTGATTCAAAAAGGACAAGAACGTTATGTCAATACTGATGTTAAGTTAACAATCTTTCGACTCAATGAAACCGGAACCTGCGGCACGATATGATTGTAGGCAGGTTTGGTGAAAATGGGGAGTTGTTCTTTGAGATTGAACTGATAGCCGCAAATGGCGAACATTTTGCCGTTGAAGCACTTCTCGATACGGGTTTTACGACAGGTTGGCTAGCGCTTAACGCTCAGGATATCGAGGCGTTACAGTGGTCTGCGATCGCCTATGAAATCGATATGAAAACGGCGCGAGGTAATGAGCTTTTTGACCTCTACGCAGGAACGGTAATGATCGATAACCAAGAGTTTACCATTCCCGTTCACGTTGGAGAAGGACTACCTGATATTTTAATCGGTTCTCAGTGGTTAGATAGTATGGAACTAATCGTAAAGAAACGAAAGGGTATTTTGACATTATAACGAATTTAATATGACAAATGACAAATGACCAATGACAAATGACCAATGACAAATAACAATCAAACCTCAACCAAATTTCCTACCACGCGATCGCGCCCTTCTACCTTAGCTTTATACAGCGCTTGATCTGCCTCAGCAATTAGCCGATCCGGAGTCGTTTTTGGCGGCGGAATCACCCCAGCGACACCACAACTTAAGGTAACAAATTTACTCACCCCAGACCCCTCATGCACAATCGCTCGCGACTTCAGTTTCGAGCGAATCGATTCTGCCACCTGCATGGCACCTCTGAGGGATGTATTCGGTAAAATCACCACAAATTCCTCACCCCCATATCGAGCTACCACATCCGCTGGACGCTTTGCCGCTTTACGCAAAATATCAGCAACTTGTTTAAGACACTCATCTCCCGCTTGATGTCCATACGTATCGTTATATGCCTTAAAAAAATCAATATCACACAAAATTAACGACAGAGGTGATTGTTCCCGCGCCAATCGTTTCCACTCCTGCTGCAATGCCTCATCAAACGCCCGACGATTGGCAATCTGAGTCAATCCATCCAAATCAACCAACCGTTGCAACTCCTGATTCATTTCCTCTAACTTCGCCTTCAGCACCCGTTCTTGCTCAATTTTGCGGTGTAACTCCGCCATCACCCAATGCGTATGCAGTAACCGCCGCACTCGTTGCCGCAGCACCGCCCAATGAATCGGTTTAGTGATATAATCTGTAGCGCCTGCTTCAAAAGCGCGGTCTACAGATTCCTGATTATTCAGTCCCGTAATCATCAACACAGGTGGGCATTCCTGACCAAATCGTTCCTGTAACTGAGCGCAACAGGTAAACCCATCCATCACAGGCATCATCGCATCCAACAAAATAATATCCGGTAACTGTTCGGTGCAAAACGCCAGACATTGATGCCCATCCCCCACTTCTGACACCCGATACCCCTCCTGTTCCATCGCCCGACGCAGCACCAGGCGTAGGGTCTTTTCATCATCCACAATCAAAATCAGGGGCGAGTCACGGTGAAAGTCAGGCTGATTCATCATAGTTTCCTCGGATGCTCTTGTTGCAACGCAGTGACAACTCGCTCATACTCCGCATCAAACTGGGAAATCAGAGTGGCTGCACCCTCTAGGTTTCCCGTGCGACCCAACGCTTCTAACTCAGCACACAGTTTCGCCAAACCCGTTGCTCCAATCGTTAGACTCGATGATTTCAACGCATGGGCAGATTGGTGCAAAGCATTAGCATCATCATGAGCGATCGCACTCCGAATTGCTTGTACCCTAGGTGGGGAGTCTTCCAGATAACTGTCAATCACTTCCGCGATTAACCCCTCATAATCGTCTCCGGCAATTTCTCTTAAATCTTGCAGCACTTGCCGATCCAAAGCAGGGGTGACACTGGAGTCTGAGGTTATTTCTGGCACAGATACGTCCTCTGAATAATCCGTTATACTATCTCTGCCTTCTTGATCCAGCACTTGAGCATAAGTGGTTAAGACTTGAACCAGGGCTTCCGGTCGAATTGGTTTACTGATATAGTCATTCATACCCACTTGCAAACATTGTTCTCGGTCTCCCTGCATCGCATGAGCAGTCATGGCAATAATCCAGGGTTGGCAAGCTGACGACCATTCAGCCCGGATGCGGCGAGTTGCCTCCAATCCGTCCATTTCTGGCATCTGCACATCCATGAAAACAACCTGATAGGACTTACGACGCAGGGATTCCAGCGCCTCTTGTCCATTGTTCGCCACATCGGCGCGATATCCTAAGCGCTGCAACATCTGGCGAGCCACCTTTTGATTAACCGCCACATCTTCGACTAGCAGAATACTTAACGGTAGCCTCTGGGCAAACTGAGCCTCAATCAGTCCCGATGAGCGATCGCCCGGACGCACCGAAATCCGCCTACGTCCTAAAATTGTCACAAAAATATTATAAAGCTGGGATTGCTTAATCGGCTTGGTCAGAAATGCCGCAAAGTTGGGCATATCATCGGGTTGATAGGGGGTTTGCCGACCCACAGAACTGAGCATGACCAAGGGGAGTTGTTCACTGTTCGGTAACGCCTGGATTTGTAACGCTAAGGTCAAACCATCCATTTCTGGCATTTGCCAATCCAAAACCACCAGATCAAAGGGTTCTGAGTCGGCTAACCAATTCAGCGCTTGCTCTCCTGATGCGGCTGTTGTCACCTCCATTCCCCACGACTGCGCCTGTAGGGTGATAATCTGCCGATTCGTCGCATTATCATCCACTACCAGTAACCGTTTTCCTCGTAACTCCGGTTGAGGTGTATCCAACTCCGCCGTAACCGAATGGGGGTCTGATTTCACTACAATCGTGAAATAAAACGTCGAACCTTTCCCTACCTCACTTTCCGCCCACAAGCGCCCGCCCATCCGTTCACTCAAGCGCTTACTAATCGCTAAACCCAAACCTGTCCCCCCATAATTGCGCGTCATCGACGCATCCACCTGAGAGAACGGTTTAAACAACCGATTCATGCGATCGCGGGGAATGCCAATTCCCGTATCTCTGACCATAAATAGCAGTTCGTAGGTTTCTTCGACTTCCAGACGTTCCACCGGAACATCTCCCCCAGCTCCCTCTGCTCCCCCAGCTTCCCCAGCTTCCCCAGCTTCCCCAGCTCCCTCTGCTCCCCCAGCTTCCCCAGCTCCCTCTGCTCCCCCAGCTCCCTCTGCTCCCCCAGCTTCCCCAGCTTCCCCAGCTTCCCCAGCTTCCCCAGCTCCCCCAGCTTCCCCAGCTTCCCCAGCTTCCCCAGCTTCCCCAGCTTCCCCAGCTTCCCCAGCTTCCCCAGCTTCCCCAGCTTCCCCAGCTTCCCCAGACACCGCTCGACTCATCACCGATACCACCACTTCCCCCTGTTCCGTAAACTTCACCGCATTACTCAGCAAATTCACCAGAATCTGTCGCAGGCGGGTAATATCACCCACAACTGTGGTTGGGGTTTGGGGTTGACCCTGAGCGAAGCCGAAGGGTTCAATTAAATAAGCGAGTTCCAATCCCTTCGCCGCCGTTTGAGAGGCAACTAAATCCAACGCTTCCTCAATACAAACATGCACATCAAAGGGGTGTTCCTCTAACTCCAATTTGCCGGATTCTATTTTCGAAAAGTCCAGAATATCATTAATAATCGTCAGTAAAGCTTCACCACTGCTACTAATCGTATTGGCAAAATCTTGCTGTTGGGGCGTCAACTCAGTATCCAACAACAACCCCGCCATACCAATCACCGCATTCATCGGCGTGCGGATTTCATGGCTCATCATTGCCAGAAACTCACTTTTTGCCCGATTAGCGACTTCGGCTTCCCGTTTCGCTTTATGTAAGGCGAGGTTCTTCAGCGTCAATTCTTCCCGCCGTTGCTTTTCCTGTTCTAAGAGTTGAGCTTGAGCTAACGCAATCCCAACTTGCGCCGCCACCGCTTCTAACAGTTCAATTTCATCGTCACTCCACTGACGGAAGCGATCGCATTGATGCAGGCAAATAATACCATTGGTCTGCTCCTGATACGAAGTCCGCACCGAAAGCATGGATTTGAGATCCATCTGACGGCAAAGCTGATTCGCCCCCTCTAATTGTGGATCAGTATAAACATTCTCGGAACTCACCGCTTGGTCTTGCGCCAGCACCGCTTGGGCGTGAGGATTGCCTACAACGGGAATCGTTTGCTGTCGGGTTGACTCATAACCGGGTTCTAGATACTCAGCCACCAACGGAATTTGCGGACAAGGCTTTGCCAAATAGGTATGAATCAGACAACGATTTACACCGAAAACCTGACCCACTTGCGTCGCCGCCGTCTGAAAGATATGCTTACTGTCTAAGCTTTGGCGAATTTCTTGGGTAATTTGTTTGAGCAGCAACATCCGTTGCAATTGCCGCTCTAATAAGGTTCTGGCTTGTTGGCGTTCGATCTCATGACCGACCCATTGTGCCATAAGTTTGAGCAGTTGAGGGGACGCCGAGCGATTGTTGGCGGTGAGGGTGGTGGGACGTGGATCGAGACTTAAAAAGCACAGCGCCCCATAAACAGTCCCCGCTACCTTGACACTCGTACCCAGATAGGATTTAATCCCAAACGTAAGACAGGCTTGATGATTTGCCCATTCTGTATCTTCAGCCGACTCGAACGCGATCGGTTCCTTGGCGTGAATCGTTTCGCTGCAAATTGTCTGTCCTAATTCAAATGTATCTCCCGCCTGCACCTGTTGAGGTGATTTAGGCGGAACTTGAGCCGCAATCACCAGACAGCGCCCTTGTTCAATCTGAGACACAATACCGACATCGTGACCAAAATGACGCCGCCCTAAGGCTAAGAGTCCTTGTAGGCGTTGCTCGAACGTGAGTTTGGGTGCAGCAGCCACTCGATATAAAGCCCGAATCGCGGCTTCGTCTTGGCGCTTTTGTTGTTCAATCTGTTTGCGCTCGGTAATATTCCGGATAATCCCAATAATCTGATTGTCCAAAAATGGCACGAGTCGGGCTTCATAGTTTTGCTCCCCTGTCTCTAAGGATAAGGAATAGTCCAGACTAACTGGGGATTGGCTCTGAATTACCTGCGCGATCGCCCCCTGAATTTTATCACTCACATCAGCAGGGAGAACATTGTGTACAGGTTGTCCCAGAAACTGTTCTGGCTCGACGTATAATTCACCCACATTTGGGGCTTTATAGTCGAGAATCGTTCCCTCTTGACTCAAGCGAAAATACAAATCGGGAAGGGCGTTAAAAATCGCTTGCAGTTCTGAGTTTTTCTGATATAAAGCGTCCTCGGCTTGTTTACGATGGGTGATGTCTTCAAAGGTAACGGCAAATCCGTCCCCTAATTTGACGGCGGCGATTTGAAACCAAGCCTGAATCCCTTCGTGGTGGTAATGAAATTCTCGCTCAATCGGAATCCCGGTTTCAGTTACCTGAACATAGAAATCAAAGAGTCCGTCTTGGCGATTTCCTGGCATTTCCATGAGCAAATACTGACCCATGAGTTGCTCACGGGTTCGTCCCACCATGCGTTCCGCCGCCGGATTAACCAGGAGCCATTTAAAATTAGTAATTATGCCCTGGCGATCGCGAACAGCTTCAAATGCCATTACCCCATCCAGGGAACTATTTAAGACCCCCGATAGCAGGGATTGGGAATATTCGAGTGCCGCTTGACTTTCTTTCACATCCGTGATATCTATACAGGAACCGATATATCCCAGAAACCCCCGATTCGTGTCAAATCGCGGCACACCTGTATCTAAAATCCAACGATATTCCCCATCAGCGCGTCGCATTCGGTACTCCATGCGAAAGGTTTGGCGCTGGTGAAAGGAATGACTATAAATCTGTAAACAATTCTCCTTGTCCTCTGGATGTACCGCCTCTAGCCACCCCTCGCCCAGTTCATCTTCTAAACGGCGTCCGGTAAATTCTAACCAAGGGCGATTGAAAAACGTACAGCGTCCATCGGTTCCCGCCACCCACAACAGTACAGGCGCACTATCTGCCATGGTACGGAAACGGGCTTCACTTTCCCGTAAGGCGGCTTCGGCTTGCTTGCGTTCAGTTACGTCGTGAGCGACACAATAAATTAATCCTTCTTCAACTAAGGCTTTAGCATTCCACAACAGCCAGCGATAGGAACCGTCGGAACAGCGATAGCGATTTTCAAAAGCAATAGAGTCGTTCCCGGTTGTCAGTCGTTCAGCTTCCGCCAGAGTCACGGCGCGATCATCGGGATGAACCAATTCTAGATAAGGTTGGGCTAAAAGTTCGGCTTCACTCCACCCCAGAGTTTTTTCCCAGGCGGGATTCAGGCGTCTAAAATAGCCATCAAACCCCGCAATACAAAGCATATCAACGGACAAGTCAAAGATGCGATCGCGTTCTTGTTCGGCTTGGCGACGTTCACTAATATCCGTTTGAATGCCAATATAGTGGGTAAGTTTGCCATTGCGATCGCGGATGGGGGAAATGGACAATTCATTCCAGAAGCGTGTCCCGTCTTTGCGAGTGTTTTGCAGGATGACGTGACAGTCTTGTTCGTTTTTTAGCGCCGCTTTTAGTTTATCTAAGCCCGGTTGTTGCTGATTATCTCCTTGTAAGAAGCGACAGTTTTTTCCCAAAACCTCTTGAGCTGAATAACCGGTAATTCGCTCAAAGCCGGGATTGACGAAAATAATCGGATTATCGGGTACATTTGGATCAGTAATCAGGATACCATTACTACTGGCTGCGATCGCCCGTTCCAACAGTTGTAAGCGCACCTCAGTCTGCTTGGATTCAGTAATGTCGCGGGTGACTTTGGCAAACCCCCGCAGGTATCCTGTTTCATCGCGCAGCGCTGTAATAATTGTGGTACCCCAAAACTGGGAACCATCCCGCCGCACGCGCCACCCTTCATCCTCAAATCGACCCGTTTCGGCGGCAATTTTTAAGGATTGTTCGGGTTTACCATTTTCTTGGTCTTCTTTTAGGAAAAAACACTGATAATGTTGACCAATGATCTCTGATGCTGAATACCCTTTCAGACGTTGAGCGCCTGCATTCCAGCTAACAATCTTACCCTCAGTATCCAGCAGGTAAATCCCATAGTCTTTGATCCCGTCAATCAGCAGGTTTAAGCGTTCATCACTGGCTTGCAGGGCGAGTTCGGTTTGCTGGCGATCGCTAATATCGCGAATCAGCCAGAGAATTCCCACAACGTTTCCTTCCCTATCTTTAACCACACTATTGAGGGTTTCGCTGCTGAAACTATTCCCCGTTTGGCGTTGATAGTTTATCCGTTTGGACTGATTGAAATCTGCCGAATCCGGATTCATCGTCTGTGGATCAAACTCCTCAGGATTCGCATACAACTGCGATAAGGGTTGTCCCCCTAAGGCTTCGGGTTGATACCCAAAAAGCTGATTAAAAGCTGAGTTAACCTTAACGATAAAACCGTCTGTATCCGTAACAACTACCGCCTGAGGAATCGCTTGAAACAATGGGGCGAAGTCGGTTGGTATTGTTTTAGTCAAGTGTTCTGGGGAATTGGCAAAAGCGGTAGCATTTCTTTTTCGTTGAGTTTGTCTTAAGCCGACTAAACCTATAGCCAGTAACCCCATGACAGCGAAGACACCGCCATACATTAGCACTGGGGGAATTGGGCTGAAATCAAAAAGCCAACCCGTTAAATTACACCAATGAATCAACCCATCGATTAACAGTCGATTGAAAAAGGGAAACATACAAACTCTACCGAGCGGAGAAACTTGGACTTATTTCAGTCAGCGATAACGATAAAGGGACTGAACATAAGGATTCAGGGTAGCACACGCGGACGTCAGGAAAACCGACTATTCAAATCAGTGAACCGAGTCATGGCAAAATGCTTTTGACGTTTGATGTCCAAGATCGTGCGGTACTAAGGTAATGCAGTGACAGTTTCCCTCCCCATATCCCAGAGTCAAAGTTACGATTTTTTCTGACTTTAGAAACATCCCTGTTGCAAAAGCGGGTCGGTTATATCTGCCATGCATAGAGTTGAACACTTAACTAGTTTATCTACCCACAACTAGACTGCAAAGCTCTGTGTAGCTTTTCCTGATTTGTCGGGCTAAACTGCAAAAAAAATTAAAAAAAATTTACGTATTGATTAGCAAATCAATAAATTCTAATACCAGCATTAAATGGCAAAAAAGTCAAATATTTTGTAGTTTTCCTAGAGGAATTTACCACTCAATGCAGCAACAAAAATCAAGAGTGGCAAGCCGTCTCTTGATTGTGCCTAATCTGACTGAAAGCGATTAGTCGTGTTCTAGACATTCAGCTATTTTGCCGCTACCCACTTCAGGATTCGTTTATTAATGATTCCTCCTGGTTAATGGCAAGGTGAGAAAAAATAGAACAGCTTAATTTCTATAATAAACGATCAAGCACGCTATTGAAATACTCGGCGGCGCTATCTGGGCTAAATCAAGACAGTCATAGACGTGGCTGTGCCAGAGTTTTCAGTATGCTAACTTAGCTAGGGACTCGCCAAAGCGCGTATCCTCAACCCTGAGAATCCTCGACGACAGTGAAAGCCCATGCAAATCTATACCAGGCAATTGCGGGTGCGGCATTATGAAATTGATGTCCTCGGACATGTCAACAATGGTGTTTACCAGAATTATCTTGAACAAGCCGCCGTGGAACACGCCCAACTGCTGGGTTACTCTTTGGCACAATGCCGAAATCTAGGAGGTGTGTTTGTCATGCGTCGGATTGAAATTGACTATCTGCGTCCAGCAATGGCAGATGATACCCTAGAAATCACCACTTGGCTACAGCAGATGAAAGGAACCCGGGCGATTAGACGTTATGAAATTCATCGATTGGGAGAAGTGCAACCCTTAGTCATTGCCGAAGCAATCTGGGTGTGGGTGGATGGGGTTACGATGCGCCCACGGGGAATTCCTAAAGAGATTCTGACGACTTTCGAGTCAATCCAACCCTCCGATGAGCTGTCATGCACTTAATTTTAATCCCACTCACTTAAGCTGAATGTATTAATTAAGCTTAAGCTTAAGAATTAAACCAGACTGAAATGATTATCCATTCAGTATAAGGTCGCATTGAGGTAGATTTCGCAAGCGAAGCAGTTAAGTTTTGGCGTGTTACAGGCGCATAGTCGAAACAAATACATTTACAAAATGCAGAAACAAAAACGTTTATTTCAGTTGGCATTATTCTTATCTCTAGTCGCATTAGCTGTGTCACTGGTTGTCAATATCTTCCTCTTCTCCCAAGCCAAATCGTACTACCTGCAACTGAACAAAACCAATCTCGATCCCCTCGGACTACAAACCTTTAGTGGGGATTCGTTAGTTGATCGTTCATCGAGTGACTCTCCAGTAACCGTTGTCTTCTTTGGTGACTCGCGAGCAGCAATGTGGGTTGAGCCAGACAATATCAACGATGTTTCTTTTATTAATCGTGGCATTGGTAGTCAAACATCCACTCAGGTATGGGGACGTTTTGATCAACATATTTTACCATTAAATCCCGATATTATCATTGTGCAAGTTGGGATTAACGACTTGAAAACAATCCCGCTATTTCCTAAGCAAAAATCTACTATTATCAGTAACTGTAAGACTAATATTCACAAGATTGTCGCTCGTGCAGTCAAACAGGACACCACCGTTATTTTAACCACCATTTTTCCCATTGGTCCGGTTCCCCTGATTCGTCAACCGTTTTGGTCACCTGATGTCGCCAAAGCAGTTGAGGATGTCAATGCTGACCTCTACTCGCTAAAAGCCAAAAAGGTCTTAATTTTAGATGCCTATTCACTTTTGGTAGAGGAGCAGCAGGTTAAAAGCCAGTACGTTTACGATACGTTACATATCAATCCTAGGGGGTATCAGGTACTCAACCAGGAGTTAAAAAAAATGCTCTCGACTGGATTAGTAGAGATTCATAAATAATAAGTAATAATTCAATGGGTAGGATGGGTTTAGCTATTCAAGCAAGCCTAGCCAGTAATAATTGCTTAACTTGAGGATTGGCGGCGATTATAAAATTAGTATATCTATCCATGGACAGAAGCTAAGGTTATCATTATCAGCTATAATTAGCATTTCAAGCCAATTTCGGTTTGACACTTTAAAGGAGATGGCAATGTTACAATTTTTAATCAATTTTCAGCGGCGGATTGGCAAAATGCTTTGGGCTTTAAGTTTAATTACTTTAATCAATCTAGGGGGTTTATTACTCCTGAGCAATCAAGCCGCATTAGCTGACTCTGATACACCCTTGACGACTCCACCAAAAACAGAAAAGACCGAATTAGGATTGCCACAGCAAGAGAAAGAAAAAGCCTACGAAGAAGCCAAAGAAGCACTGTCGGAAGATCCGCAAAAAGGGGTGGAAAAACTTTACGAGGAGGAAAAGGAAAAGTATGAAGAATCTCAGCCCGATAAGAATGTGTTAGAAAAAGCGAAAGAAATGATTGAAGGGCTAACAAACAACGATTAAACGCAACTGAAATTACCCCAGCAAAAAAGTTGCCTGGGCGACTATTCACCAGTGTTTAGTCGTCCTATTTGTAGTTTGTAGTAAGGGCTTTAGCCTATCAGCGCTACGTAAGGATTCAGGGGTCGTGGAAATCCGATGAAGGGGGAAGGCTTCGCCTCCTTTTGGCTAGGAGTCGAGTATAGCAGTTTGGCAGAGGCTCCCGGCTTGCCCCTTTTGCTCCGGTACGGGGAGAACTACCTGAGTGGGAAAATCGCAACGATGGCGCTCTAGTAACACAAAATCTGCTTAAATAAATATAAGGTATATGAGTGCTGTTGCCATGAAGCCCAAACTTGACCCAAACCAACTCAAACAGTTGCCCACCGAGGAACTCGTTGGCTTACTGGTTCAGCAACAGCTTGTAATTGAGAAATTGCAACAAGAGATATATAGGCTCAAAGCCAGCCTGAAACTGGATAGTCAAGCAAG